>NZ_CAXFCL010000355.1:0-7529 GCF_964000955.1 uncultured Abyssibacter sp. | reverse complement strand
CGTTGCCCGGCGAATGGACGGTGCCGTCCGGGAACACGGCCTTGCCGGCGCGGTAGCCCACCGCGGCCAGCACCTCACCACCGGCCTCGTCGGTGATCCCGCCGGGTTGCTTGATCACCACATCGGTGACGAAGTTTGCGAACTGGCAGGCGCCGTAGCCGGTCACGCCGGCACAGTCGTCGGAGACCGGCAGGTTGACGTTGGTGAAGGTTTCGCCGGCGTCGAAGGACTTGAACAGGCCCTGTGATGTCGCGACGTAGACCTCGTCGGTGTTGGTCGGATCCACGGCCACCTCGAACCCGAGGGCGCCGTCCGGTACGCCGGTGGATTGCTGCCACGTCTGTCCGAGATCGTCGGACCAGAACGCGCCAAGCCCGGTGTAGGTCGTGCCGCCCATCAGATGCTCGCCGGACACCACCACCAGGCGGCCCGGTCGTTCACCCTTGGCCGCGATCCATTCCACCGCGCCGTTGGACAGCGTTGGCAGGGTGTCGCCGATCGGAACCCAGAAATCACCCAGCGCGGTGACGGTGTCCGCCTCGCTCATCCAGAGTCCACCGGTCCCGACCAGGGCGAACAGGCGGTTCGCCTCCGGGTCGTAGGCGAAGCTGTCCACGCGGCCCATCGAACTGGGGATGCCCTGCCCGGCAGTGCCGTAGCGGTTGTCGTTGGTAATCAGCACGCCGACGCCATACTCCTCCCATTCGGAGTCGGCATTGGCAACCGCCTTGCGCTCGAGCATCGCCCGCTTGCGGTCAACCGCGGCGCGGAATGCGCCCGGTGCGACCTGACCCACGCCGGGCGAGCGTGCCTGCTGCGCCTTCTGAATCTCGGCGAATGGCTCCGGATGCTTGCGGGCCAGGCAGGCCTGGTCACCAAAGCGTTCGCGCAGTGCCCGCACGCCTGCCTCATCAAGATGCGGCTGGAACTCGCGGGCGTAGGTGACTGGGTCGGTCAGCATCATCCCGGCGGGGCACCGAGCCTCCGGTTCGGGTTGCAGTCGGATGGTCAGGCTCAGCGCAATGGACAGAGCGACGGCGCCAATCGCGCCGAGAGCGAAGGTCTTGTTCACGGAAATCCCCAGGAAAGTCGTTGGCCGCAGGCCAGGCAGCGTGCCTATCAATCAGCGTGCCAGGTATGGGATTCTCGATCCATGCCTGTGCAGGGTCGCCGCTCAGCCGGCGGTGTTTTCCTCCCACGCGCTGTTGTTTACGCTGCCTTAACGGCACGTATGTTGCTACAGTCGCCGGCGATTTGGCATCCACAAGCGACATTGCCGCGATACCGCTGGCAGGTCGCTGTCTCAGGGGAACCCATGAACCGTACTCATCTGTCGTCCGCGCTGGCGGGCGCACTGCTGTTTTCCGTCTCCCTTTCCACGCAAGGGGCATCTCGCCCCGAGCTGATGGACCGGCTGACCACCGCCACCGAAGGTGCGATCAATCAGGTCGTCCGCCCCAGGCAACAGTACTCCGCGGTCATCGCGACGGGCGACCGGCCGTTGCTGGCAATCGACAACGCACTGGAACCGGTGGAACGCGCGACCACGTTCCTGACGGAATTTGGCGGCGTCATGGGCGTGGATTCCCCGTCGGAGCAGCTGAAGCTGAACCGGCTGTCCGTCGACGGCGCGGGCCGGACGCATGTGCATCTGGACCAGTTCCACGCGGGCATCCCCGTGTTCGGCGCCCGCATGGTGGTGCATCTGGACGAGATCGGTGCCACCGGGGTCAGCGGCGTGTTCCTCGAGGGGCTCAACGGACTGGATGTCGCACCGACGAAGGCCACCGCAAACATCGAGACCACGGCGCTCGCGCTCACCCGCAAGCACCACCCTGGTGCAAATCCCCGGATCGCTTCGTCGCGGCTGGTGATTTATCGCACCGGCCTGCTGCAGGGTTTGCCGGGCAGCAATCATCTGGCCTACGAGGTGAACGTGGTCGACGCCTATCGTCGCGCCGCTGACCCGGTGCGCGAGCAGATCTTCATCGACGCACACACCGGCGTCGTGCTCAACCGGATCGACCGCATCCATCGTTCGCTGAACCGCGAGATCTACACGCCGACGCTGGACGTGCCGCCCGTGCTTACCGAGGGCAGCGCGCTGGCACCGTCCGACCCCGAATTTGCCGGCGACGTGACGGGTTCTTCGCGCGTTCCCGGGGCACCGACCAGCAATCTCTACGTGTTTGCGGGCGGCACCTACAAGCTCTACGAGAACATGTTTGGCTATGCTGGCTACGATCACGGCGCGACGGCGCCGGAGGAACAGGTCCAGCGCAGCGTCTACCTGGTCAACGCCAACTGCCCCAATGCCTACTGGGACGGTACTTCGACGAACTACTGTCCGGGCTTCGACGCGGACGATGTCGTCAGCCACGAGTGGAGCCATGGGTACACCGAGTACACGCACGGGCTGGTGTACCAGTATCAGTCGGGTGCGCTGAACGAGTCCTACTCCGACATCTTTGGTGAGATGTACGACCTGATCAATGGCCAGGAAGGGCCGCTGGGCGTGACGCTCACGGAGGGCGACTACTTCGAGGATGGCGGTTCCCGCTGGGTGCTGGGTGAAGACCTCAGCGAGGTGGCCGCAGGCCTGTTGCTTCGCGACATGTGGGATCCGGACAACTTTGGCGTCAACGTTCCGCTGCTGGGCATTCCGATCCTGTCGACGCCCTCCCCCGGCAGCGTGATCACGTCGGAGAATTACTTCTGCGGAACCGGCGACGGCGGCGGCGTGCACACGAACTCCGGCGTCCCCAACCATGCGTTCGCGATGCTGGTCGATGGCAAGTCCTTCAACGGCTACGACATCCCGGCCATCGGCATGATCAAGGCCGCGCACATCTATTTCCATGCGCAGTACAACTACCAGACGCCGACGACCAATTTCGCGCAGCATGCCGACGCGCTGGAGATGTCCTGCGCGGATCTGATCGGCCAGCCGCTCAACGACATCTTCGGTGCCGTGTCCGGCGAGGTGATCGAGGCCGCGGATTGCGAAGCGGTGGCCATCGCGATGGATGCGGTGGAAATGCGCCTCGATCCCACGGAAAAGTGCGGCTACCTGCCGGTCCTGGCCGCCGAGGTCGAAACGCCCTCGGTCTGCCCGGATGGCGAATCCCCATCGGCCTCGTTCAGCGAGGACTTCGAATCCGGTGCCTTCCCTGCCGATTGGACGCTCGCGAGCAACGGGACCGGTGATTCGTTTCCGGATACGGCGTGGGAGTTGTCGTCCGACGTGCCGGACGAGCGATCCGCCTATGCCGCGTTTGCCTATGACTCGCTCGAGGGCACCTGCGCCGCCGGTGGCGACATTTCCGGCAGCTTCTCCATGGATTCGCCGGTGCTTACCGTTGGCGATGAGGATGCCTATTTCGAATTCACCCACTTCGTGCAGACGGAGGCCGAATACGACGGCGGCAACCTGAAGTACAGCATCAACGGTGGAGCGTTCACCGTCGTGCCGTCCGACGCGTTCATGCACAACCCCTACAACGGTACGCTGGCCGCCGCCTCCACCAACACCAACCCGCTCGCGGGTGAGGTGTCCTGGTTCGGCTCGGATCAGGGTCAGGCGACCGGAAGCTGGGGCACGTCCATCATCGATCTCACCCAGTTGGCGGCCTCCGGTGACACCGTCCAGTTTCGCTGGGACTTCGGTCAGGACGGTTGCAACGGCAATCTGGGCTGGTTCGTCGACGATGTGAAGATGTACGGCTGCGCCGTGGGTGACGGTGGTGGCTCCGGTGGTGGTTCC
Organism: uncultured Abyssibacter sp.; assembly: GCF_964000955.1. Lineage (NCBI taxonomy): Bacteria > Pseudomonadati > Pseudomonadota > Gammaproteobacteria > Chromatiales > Oceanococcaceae > Abyssibacter > uncultured Abyssibacter sp. The sequence continues at coordinate 3,766 of NZ_CAXFCL010000355.1, read as the reverse complement.
GGCGGAGGATCGGGTGGTGGCACCGGCGGCGGGGCCGACGGTGGCGTCTCGGGCGGCGGTGCGTTCGCCTGGCGTGACCTGCTGGTCATGCTGCTCCTGGGCGCCGGGTTGCTGATGCGCCGCCGACGCATCTGACATCGTTCGTGCGTGTTCAAAGGCCGGTCCCTGGACCGGCCTTTTTCATGCGTCGTCCGGTTGAGGGTCGCGCACGAATCCCAGCAGCGTGGGCATGGAAGCCGCATCGGCGCGTTCCACGTCCAGCGTCTGTTCGTTCCAGGAGAATGTCAGGCCGCTTGGCTGCCCGTCCCCGGCGGCCATGGCCCGCTCCAGTGCGGTTTCCAGATCGCCCTCACCCGCCGCGGGCGTCAGGCCCGCGAGCACCCAGTCCAGATCGGGACCATCGACGGTCGCGGCGCCCAGCTCCGTGTCGAGCACGATGGAGCCGTCGGCGTCCAGCAGGACCCGTCGGATCGCCCTGACCGTCTGGTCGGTCTGCACGCGCAGGCGCCCATCCGGATCCACCCTGGCCACCAGTGGCGTGTACTCCAGACTGACATAGCCCCGCTGCGGCCCATTCTGGAAATACCAGCACCCCCGGTCGTCCGCGGCGTAGTTGTGCCGAATCATGTCGACCAGCTTGGGCCGATCGACGCGTTCACCCTTCAGGGACCATTGACCCTTGCGGTCCAGGTGAACCCAGCCATAGAGATGAGGCACGTTTGGCCACTTGGCTAGGGCGCGTTCTACCCAGGCTTCCATCTTCGTTCTCCGTCTGTCCTGCCGGGATTCGGGGACTGTGCCTGATTCGCACTTCGCACGTCGATTCGGTAGGGTCTTTGCCCTCAACATGTTTGACGAGATGCCGAACAGCCTGATTTGGGGATCGTGATTTGGTGCGTTGTATCGGCGTCCGTCCAAGGGAGAGACGATGAAATGGACAGCGCTGAGCATGATGGGCGCCGTGGCCTTGCTGCATCCGGGAGCCTCGATCGCGGAATCCACGCTGTCGGCGGGGGTCTGGGCGAACTATCGCTATGTCATGGACGACACGCGTGACGAGGAAACCTTTGGTGACATCGCCGACGAGGCGCTCATCATCTACGCCGATGGCGCCGCGGACGACGATGAAGGCATCTGGAGCTACTCGGCCGAATTGAGAATCGGGCCCGGCAGCTTTACTGATTCCGCCAACAATTCCACCGGGGACACGTTCACGCTTCACAAGGCCTGGGTGGGTTTCGAATTGACCCCGACGCACAAGCTGATCGTCGGCAAGAGCCAGGTGCCGTTCGCCTGGAAGACCGTGAACTTCTGGCCCGGAGATGGCCTGCAGGCCGGTTATGGAGATCAGATGGATGTGGGCGTCAAGCTCGTGTCCGGTAGCCGTGTTGGCTACCAGCTCGCCTACTACCATGCGGACGACTGGGGTGAGACCAGCACCGACACCGTTGACGATAACGGTCACTGGGGTTCCTCCACCACGTATCGCAAGGTGCAGACGGTGGTCGGGAACGTGGATTTTCCGTTGACCGACAACCAGACGGTGTCGATCTCCGCGCAGGCCGGGCGTCTACAGGCGCTGGTTCCGATGATGGAGCAGGAAGTCGACGGCCAGCATCATGCTGTCGCCCTGCACTACCATGGGCGGTTCGACGACTTCTACGTGAAGGCCGAATTCATCGATGCGCAGCGCGAGCTGCCCGACGTCTTTCTGGCGACGGATCCTGCGCTTCCGGATGAGGTCGCCAACCAGCGCGCGGGCCTGGAGCTGGGCTACAAGCAGGGCAACTGGTTCTGGTACCTGGATGCCCATGCGGCCAATCCGGACACCGACGGCTCATCCGCCGACACGGTTTATTCGTACAGCCCCGGTTTCAGTTACGACTACGGGCCCGGTTGGGTTTATGTCGAATACCTGGGCCAGACCGGCTTTGTTGACCGTAACGGCCTGGTGGGCGAAGGTGACTTCGACGCCTTCTACGTCTCCATGGATTTCTATCTCTAGCCATTCCTCGGCTGACGCGGCACCCGGCCGCACGTTCTCGCCCCAGGGGCGATAGCGATCATCCCACCGCCAAAACGCGACAGGAGGATTCGCAAATGTCAGATTCGACAACCTACGACACCGACCACTCCGTTGGTGAAAACAATGTGCAGTTCCTCGGCCTGGACATGCACAACCCGGTGTTCTTCTTCAGCGCCACCCTCGTGGTTCTTTTCGTGATGGGGACCATCATGTTCCCCGATCCGGCCTCGGCGGCACTCAGCGGCGCCAAGGCCTTCGCCATCAATAACTTCGACTGGCTGTTCATGGTCGGGGGCAACATCTTCGTGCTGTTCTGCCTCAGCCTGATCTTCCTGCCGGTCGGCAGGATCCGCCTCGGCGGCGAGGATGCCAGGCCGGAGTTCTCGACCGTGTCCTGGTTCGCCATGCTGTTCGCAGCGGGGATGGGCATCGGTCTGATGTTCTGGAGTGTGGCGGAGCCGCTGGCCTACTACACAGACTGGTATGGCACGCCGCTCAATGTCGAACCCGGTACGCCGGAGGCGATCCGCAATTCGTTGGGCGCCACGATGTACCACTGGGGTCTGCATCCATGGGCGATTTACGCGCTGGTGGGTCTGGCGCTGGCCTTCTTCGCCTACAACCAGAACATGCCGCTGACCATCCGCTCGGCGTTCTATCCGTTGCTGGGTGAGCGTTGCTGGGGCTGGCCGGGTCATGTCATCGATACCCTAGCCGTGCTGGCGACCATCTTTGGTCTGGCGACCTCGCTGGGACTGGGCGCCAAACAGGCCGCCAGCGGGCTGCATTTCCTGTTCGACGTCCCGGCGACGCTGAATACGCAGATCGCGATCATCACGGGCGTCACCGCGGTGGCGGTGCTGTCGGTGATCCGGGGACTGGATGGCGGCGTCAAGCTCCTGAGCAACCTGAACATGATGCTCGCGATCGTCCTGCTGGCGTTTGTCGTGGCGGTCGGTTCCGGCTTCGGCATCATTGCGGATGTGCTGACCACGGCCAGCGCCTACATCACCAACGTCGTTCCCCTGTCCAACTGGGTCGGGCGCGAGGACGAAACCTGGTACCACGGCTGGACGGTGTTCTACTGGGCCTGGTGGGTGTCCTGGTCACCGTTCGTGGGGATGTTCATCGCACGCGTCTCGCGCGGCCGCACGGTCCGGGAGTTCGTGACCGCCGTACTGCTGGTGCCCACCGCCGTTACGGTCCTGTGGATGGCCGCATTCGGCGGCAGTGGCCTGGAGCAGGCCGTCAACGGCACCGGTGCCCTGGCCGAGGGCATCGACAAGGTGTCGCTGTCGCTGTTTCACATGCTGGATCAGCTTCCGTGGACCTTGATCACGTCCTTCGTCGCGATCGTGCTGGTCCTGGTCTTCTTCGTGACCTCGTCGGACTCCGGCTCGCTGGTGATCGACAGCATCACCGCCGGCGGCAAGCTGGATGCCCCGGTCGCGCAGCGCGTGTTCTGGGCGGTGATGGAAGGCATGATCGCCGGCGCGCTGCTGTTCGGCGGCGGCAAGCAGGCACTGGACGCGTTGCAGGCCGGTGCGATCTCCACGGGGCTGCCCTTCGTGGTGCTGCTGTTGCTGATGTGCGTGAGCCTCTATATCGCGCTGAACAAGGAGCGCCGGCAGCTCAAGGCCTCGTCGTCGCCCGACAGCTAGGGAAACACTGATTTAGTCGCGGTTCGGACATGAGGCTGTCCGAATGTCCGCACTTTCGGACTGTCGACTGCGCGAAGCG
>NZ_CAXFCL010000354.1:0-10337 GCF_964000955.1 uncultured Abyssibacter sp. | reverse complement strand
CTTCGTTCGCCTGGACGTATCCGGGGACGGCCTGACCAATATCGGCTTCACCACGGAGGAGCGGATCGGCCGTACCGAGCTCGGTATCGCCACCGGTCCGGATCAGGACCACAACGTGGTTTACGCCATCGTCGGCGACGCGGTGTTGTTCAACGGCGGCGTGCAGGGCATCGATATCCCGGACGACGGCACCGGCTCCACCGGGGTGGGGCTGAACTCGACATCGGTGAACGGCGTGTACGTGTCCACTGACTTCGGTGATTCCTGGCTGCGCCTGGCGGATGATATCGAGATCGCGCTGAATCCCGCCTCGGGTTCCAGCCTGTCCGTGGTCGGCGCCGTGCTGCTGAACGGTCCCGGCGTCCAGGCCTGGTACAACATGTGGGTCGCCCCCGATCCAACGCGGGCGGACCCGATCTCCGGATACCCGACGCGATTGACCTTCGGGTTGGAAGAAGTGTGGCAGTCCCGCACGACATCCCTGATCGCGCAGGATGGAGTCGCGCAGATTGGCCCCAATGACTACAACGTGATCGGTTCCTACTACGCCGGCACGTCCTGCCAGTTGCTCGACACCGGTGTGCCGCTGTGCCCGACCAATACCAACCCGATCAACGCGGACACGACCACGCACCCGGATCAGCATGACGGCTTGTGGATCCCGACCGGGGACGGGGGTGTCTGCCTGTTCGCCGGCAATGACGGCGGGGTGTTCCGTCAATGCGTGGCCGCAGGGGGCGAGCTGGACAACTTCGGCTGGGGGCAGGGCGCGAACGACGGGTTCTACTCGCTGCTGCCCTACGGCGTGGCCGTGGCCAAGGATGGACGCGCCTACTTCGGCCTCCAGGACAACGGATCCGGTCATGTCGAGGGTGATACCCGGCTGATGTATCAGTCGCTGGGCGGCGACGGGTTCTACGCCGCGGTGGACCCCGATGACAGCGACTACGCCTATCTGACCACCCAGAACGGCGGCCTTAACCTGACGCTGGACGGCGGACTCAGCTACTCCAGCGCCAGTTCCGGAGCGGCCAACGTGAGCTTCGCCAACTACTTCACCATGAACGAGCTCAATGCCGAGCACGTCATGACCGGCGGCTCCAACATCGTCGAGACCTTGCAGGGTCGCACCACCGGCAACTGGACCGAAGTGTTCGACCTTGGCACGTCGGAGACCGGTGGCCTGCGCCAGATGTCCACGATTCACCTGCGCGGCGACGCCGCCTACGTCGGGTTCTGTGGCGTCTGCGACGTCCTCAACCGCTGGGACCAGGGCTTCGCCAACGGCATTGCCACGAACGTGGCCGGTGACCTTCCGCCCAACCCGGGCACTTCGGATGGCTGGCACATCGCCACGGCGGCAGGCCTGCCCAACCGGTACATCACGTCGATCGAGCAAGATCCGGCCGATGCCAGCACCATCTATGTCACGCTGGGTGGGTATTCGGGGCGTGACTGGGTTCCGCCGGGTTCCTACCTGGATACCAACGCGGACCTCGGTCAGGGCAATGTCTTCAAGTCCACCGATGCCGGCGAGAGCTTCGTGGACATCTCAGGCAACCTGCCGGCGCTCCAGGTCAACACGGTGTTGCAGCGGGGAACCCAGCTGATCATCGGCACCGATATCGGCGCGTTCATCTCGTCCGACCTGGATGGCACGGAATGGGACGTGCTGGGCGGGACCAGCCTGCCCAATGTGGTCGTGACCCAGATCGTGCAGGACCCGGGCAATGACGACCGCATCTTCGCCGCCACCTTCGGGCGCCATATCTGGACCTACCGCTTTGACGACGACGTCGTCATCGTCGACGGCCCTGACAGTGGACCGACCGGCAAGGGCGGCGCCTGGGGCGCGGGCGTGCTGGTGCTGCTGGCTCTCGCGGCGGTGGGACGGCGGCGCCGTCGCTATTCGCCGTTGTAGAGCGTCGGCTTGATCGGGTTGGGAGGCATCTGGACGTAGTAGCCGGGATCCCTCAGCCCCGCCAGTACGGCATTGATGTCCGATCGCGCCAGCACGCGATCGGGCGTCAGCTCCAGATCCATCGCGTGCTCCAGCGGGCCCGTTAGTCGCCTCAGCGATTCCGGCAGGTCGTCGATCTCTTGGTTCTCGGGCACGAAGACATAGAGTTCATCGTGTCGACGGCTGCGAAACACCATGCATTTCATGACAGGCTCGAAGACAATCCGGAGGGCGCGGCATCTTGGCGAAAAGCCCGATGCCGGGCAAGCCTTCACGGGACTGCAACCGTTTCGTGCGATGATCCGCCGATTCCGCTGACTGACACGAGGCCGCGCCGAACCTGCCGTGGCCGGGAGTAACGCATGCCTTCTCGCTGGAAACGCCCTTACGATCTGCCGGCATTCTCCACGGATCGCCGCACGATTCTTCGCGCCATGTTCCTCTCCGCCGGCAGCGTGGGACTGCCGCAATGGCTTGCCGCCTGCGGCCAGAGCCCCGTTGCGACGGGAGCCGGCGACGGCCCCGGGGGCGACGGCCCGATGCCGACCAGCGGACGTTTCCAGAACATCGGCCCGCTGCGTGACGCCGACGACAACGGTGTACGCACGCCGGAAGGGTTCTCCACGCGCGTCGTCGCGATCAATGGCGAACTGCCCCAGCCCGACGGCATGTCCATCTCCGGCCCGCAGACGGGTGGTGTGGGTTCGCGACCGTGGCACATTCTCAACGATGGCGGCGGCGTCATCCCGCGTGACAACGGTGGCTGGATTTACGTCTCGAACTCCGAGGTGCCCGGCACCGGCAACCTGGCGCAGATCGATAACCGCCTGGCCGTGCTCGGCAATCTGCTGGAGACGCTGACGCCGGGGTTGGGTGGCGTCGGCACGCTGGTGTTCGATCCCGACGGCACCATCGTCGATTCGTACTCGATTCTGACCAACACCACCTTCAATTGCTCCGGTGGCATGACCCCGTGGGGCACCTGGCTGTCCTGCGAGGAATTTCCGGACGGACAGGTCTGGGAGTGCAATCCGTTCGAGGCCGGGCAGGGCGTGGCGCTGCCCGCACTGGGCTTTTTCGATCACGAGGCCATCGCCGTGGACTCCCGCCTCAAGGTGATCTACCAGACCGAGGACAAGCCGGAGGGTCGCTTCTACCGGTTCGTGCCTGACGTCGAGGACTGGCCGCCCGGCGCCGAACGTCCCGACCTGCAAAGCGGCCGTCTCCAGGCGCTGGTGGTGGGCGGCGACGGAATCGAGGCCGCACTCCACACGCCTCAGCCCTGCAGCTGGATGGATGTGTCCGATCCGGATCGACCGCAGCTCGGAAACTACGATCCCGAAACCACCCCGTTCGACGGCGGTGAAGGGCTTTGGCTGTTCAACAGCATCGCCTATTTCTCCACCAAGGGTGACAACCGGATCTGGGCCTACGACACGTACAACGACACCATCGAAGTCATCTACGATCTCGCGACCGCCGAAGCACCCAACAACATCCTGTCCGGTGTCGACAACATCACCGTCACCCCGCAGGGCGACGTGCTGGTCGCCGAGGACGGCGGTGACATGCAGGTGGTCGTGATTCTGCCCAACGGGGAACTCAAGCCCTTGCTCCAGATCGTCGGGCAGGATGCCTCCGAGATCGCCGGGATCGCGTTCACCCCCGACGGCAGCCGCATGTACTTCACCTCCGACCGCGGCGGACGTGCGGTGGGCGGCGGCTACGGGCTGGGTGCCGGCATGCTCTACGAGCTGATCCTGCCGGACACGATCTAGGGAAACACCGATCGATTCCCCCAACCGGGGCGGAGTCGGGTTGCCGGCATTTGCCCGCGCAGGCAGGATTCCGCGACAACAATAGCCGGCGTCTCACCATGGCGCCGGCAGTCGCAGACATCCGGGAGACGCGGTGGACGCCGCCACAGTCGATCAGATCCAGCTGAACTTCAGCCCCGCGTCGCTGGGCGCGCTCAACGTGATCATCGCGATCATCCTGTTCGGCGTCGCGCTGGACCTGAGGGTCTCCGACTTTCGCGCGGTGCTCCGCAAGCCGCAGGGTTTCGCGGCCGGGATGATCTGCCAGTTCCTGCTGCTGCCGGCGCTGGCCTGGGCCTGCATTCTCCTGATGCGTCCGGATCCCGGCGTCGCCCTGGGCCTATTGCTGGTCGCGTCCTGCCCGGGCGGCAACGTCTCCAACTTCCTGACTGCCATGGCCCGCGGGAATGCCGCGTTGTCCGTCAGCATGTCCGGTGTGTCGACACTGGCGTCCATCATCATGACACCGGCGAACTTCGTGTTCTGGGCACGGCGCTATGAGCCGACCGAAGCCCTCTTGCAGACCTTGTCACTGTCTCCGTCGGACATCTTCATGACGGTCTTGCTGATCCTGGTGATCCCCACGCTTTGCGGAATGGGCGCGGCGGCCCGCTTCCCCGAGCTGGCCGCACGCATCCAGCGCCCGATGCACATGCTGTCGATGGTCTTCCTGGGCCTGTTCATCCTCGGCGGGCTGCTGGGCAACTGGCAGGCATTCATCAACCATGTCGGTGTCGCGTTCGGAATCGTCGCGATCGTCAACGCGCTGGGCCTGACCGCGGGCTACACGCTGGCGCGCCTGGCCGGGCTGGATGAAGCGGACGGCAGGGCAGTCGCGTTCGAGACCGGAATTCAGAATTCGGGATTCGGGTTGCTGATCTGCTTCAACCACTTCGCGGGACTGGGCGGGATGGCGATCATCGTGGCCTGGTGGGGCGTCTGGCACCTGATCTCCGGCTGGGGCCTGGCGACCCTGTGGAAACGCCGCATCCCGCGGGTTCCCGAACGCTGACGGCTTGCACGGCCGACGACTCTACGCGGCGGGTTGCTCCGATGCGGCGATCGGCACCTCACCGGTGAACTGGCGTACCGAACACCGATTCCTGCCCGCTCGCTTGGCCACGTAGAGTTCCGCATCCGCCGCTCGGTACAGCGCCTCCATGTCCTGCCGGATCGCATCGGACAGGCAGACCGCGCCGACCGACACCGTGACGACACCCTCGCCACTGTCAGGGTGGGGGATCGCGAGATCGCGCACGGCTGTCCTGCAGGACTCGGCCGCCTCGTAAAGCGTCTCGGGCCGGCGCCCGTACCAGACGATCACGAATTCTTCGCCACCGATGCGGCTGACCACGTCCTGGGCCCGCCGAGCCTGTCCGATCAGCGCCTGCCCAACACGCCGGATGCACTCGTCGCCACGATCATGGCCGTGCCGATCGTTGTAGCGCTTGAAGTGATCGATATCGATCACCGCCATCGCCACCGCCTCGTGTTCGCGCTCCGCCAGGCTGGTGAGTTCCGTGCTAATCCGGTTCAGCGCCCGACGATTCGGCATCAGCGTCATCGGATCGGTTTCGGACATCACTCGATTCCATTCCTGCTGCAACCAGGCCCGACGGGACTGGTACTCCTGCCCGTAGAGTCCCACCAGCAGGCCGGACCAGGCGACGAATCCGGCGAACAGCACATTGATCGCCATGACCGGGTTGTCCAGATAGGCGACCTCGATCCAACCCCAGGCGACGATGAAACCGGTACTCATCGGCATTGCCCACCAGAACCGCAGGCGCGTACACATGATTCCCGCCACCAGGGCAATCGGGGCGAATAGCGCCGGCATCTCGAACCCCCAGGTGAGTTCCAGCACCCTCTGAGCCTCGACTCCGAACGCGAACACCAGACTCGCGACGACCAGCACGGGATCCCAGAATCGCTGCAGACGCCGGTCAAGATGAACCAGCAGGGCGATCACCGCCGCGGAACATTCCGCGGCCCATTGAATGACGTGAGCAAGCGGGAGGAACCCGGCTTCCGGCCGCAGCAACAGAAACTCATTGAGCGTGTTGATCGCCAGCAGGGCGATGACAATGCCGGCGAGGGCGATCCGCGCCATCTGACTGCCTCTGGCATGCCAGTCGCGATACGCCTGCTCCAGCGGCCCGGAGAATCGCAGGCCGGTGCCACGACGCCCCAGCTCGCGCCGCACCGCATCGGCGGTGCCGGAGCCGTCGTCGCGCATGACGCTGTCACTGGGGCTGGCTGGCATTGTCTCCATCCGGATCGACACGGAAACCATCATGTCATCCGGCATCGGCCAAGTTGACCCGGAACTGTAGCGCTCCGATCGAATTCGACCAATGCGTCAGCCGATCGCCTGCGTATCCTCGGCACACGATGCCTGTTCCGATGACCCGGCGCAGGTCAGAAAGGAGGCGACTGATGACGACAACAGCGATCGTGCCACGCAAGGGGCCCGACTTCGGACTCGACGATCCGGATCTGCCGCGCTACTGGTTTGGCGGTGACCCGTTCAAGTCACGCTTCTTCGATGCCATGAGCCTGCTGTTCCCCGAGGGGGAGCGCTTCTTCATCGCCTGCGTCCGCGATTTCCGCGACGACATCACCGATCCCGAACTCCTGCGCCAGGTGAAGGACTTCATCTACCAGGAAGGCCAGCACGGTCAGGTCCACACACGATTCAACGACCGGGTGAAGGCCCAGGGCATCGCAGTCGATCACATCCTCGAGAAGGAGCACGAGTTCCTGTTCAACGTGTTTCGCAAGAAGATGTCGCGTCGATACACACTGGGACTCACTGCCGCCTCGGAACACCTGACCGCGTTGATGGCGCACGGCTTTTTCGGCAAGCGCATCCTGCGTGACGCCGATCCGCGCATCCGCGCGATGTATGCCTGGCACGCGGTCGAGGAAATCGAGCACAAGTCGGTGGCCTTCGATGTGTTCCGGACCGTGGCGCGGGGCAGCTATTTCACGCGGATTCTGGCGATGCTTCAGGTCAGCATCACCTTCCCGCTGCACACGTTTCTGATCATGCGCCACATGTTCAAGGTCGACGGCCTGAAGCATCGACCACGAATCTGGCTCAGAGGTCTTTGGTGGCTTTACGGGCCGAAAGGCGTGTTCAGCGGACTGTGGTCCCACTATTTCGCGTACTTCAAGCCGGGCTTTCATCCCTGGCAGACGGGTCAGCTGGCCAGCTACGAAACCTGGCGCCGAACCTATGAAACCACCGGAGACGCCATCAGGGCGGGGGATGTGACGGCCGGCATTGCCACCTGAACCAATCCCCCGGATCGGCACGGACGGCGCGTCATCCGCCGGCATCACCCCGGGTCATCCCTGTCACAGCGGTTGAATCCGGCGGCCGCACCCCGCATAGAAGACCTGTCTCCTCGCGACAGGCGCTGCATGCAGATCGCGCTTAGCCACCGCTACACGGAATCCCTGCCCGGCGATCCCGACCATTCCCGCGCTCCGCGTATCGTCGAGGGTGCCGCGTTCTCCTATGTCGACCCGGACCCGGTCAGTCATCCGCGCCTGTTGGCATGGTCGGATGCCCTGGGCGATTCGTTGGGCATCTCCCGGCCGACCACCGAGGACGATACCTGGCTGCAGATACTTTCCGGCAACGCCCGCTGGCCCGGCACGACCCCGTATGCCAACTGCTACGGGGGGCACCAGTTCGGCCAGTGGGCCGGTCAGCTGGGCGACGGACGCGCAATCACCCTGGGCGAGTTCATCAACGCGGACGGTGCGGTGGTGGAACTGCAGCTCAAGGGGGCAGGGCGTACACCGTACTCGCGAGGCGCGGACGGCAGGGCGGTACTGCGGTCGTCATTGCGGGAATACCTGTGCAGCGAGGCCATGCACGCTCTGGGGGTGCCGACCACACGCGCATTGTCACTGGTGGGAACCGGCGACGACGTGATTCGCGACATGTTCTATGACGGCAACCCGCAGGCCGAGCCGGGGGCCATCGTCTGCCGGGTCGCTCCATCGTTCATCCGGCTTGGGACCTTCGAACTCCCGGCGTCCAGAGGGGATCACGCGCTGCTGAAGCAGCTGGTCGACTACACCATCCGGCACCACGAGCCGGACATCGATCACCGTGACCCGGATGCGCTGTTCCGCTGGTACGAGGCGGTCTGCCGGCGCACCGCCCAGCTGGTCGCCGAGTGGACGCGCGTCGGGTTCGTCCACGGTGTCATGAACACGGACAACCTGTCGGTGCATGGCATCACCATCGACTACGGACCCTACGGATGGCTGGAACCCTATGACCCCGGCTGGACGCCCAATACCACCGATGCCCATTCACGACGCTACTGTTTCGGGCGCCAACCCGCGATCGCGCAGTGGAACCTGTCGCGTTTCGGCGGCGCCCTGGCGCGGCTGACGGACGATACCGATCGCCTGGAGCAGGCGCTCAACGGCTACGCCGACGAATATGAACGAGCGAGCAGGGCAATGTTCGCGGGCAAGCTGGGGCTGCCGGATCTCGCCACGGAATCCCGCCAGCACCTGCTGGCGGATCTGCTCGAACTGCTGACGCTCACCGAGACCGACTACACGCTGTTTTTCCGATGCCTCGGGCAAGTCTCCACGGCTGCCGAGCCGGCCAGCGACCCGCGCGAGGGTTTCCTGCCCGCCTACTACGATGAACAGGCGCTGCGCGGAGAGGCGGGCGAGGCGCTGATACGCTGGCTGGAGCGTTACCGGAACGAGGCGCGCCAGCGACCGGACGCGGAGCGCATGGCGGCGATGTGCTCGACGAACCCGCTTTATGTGCCACGCAACTATCTGGCGCAGCTCGCAATCGATCAGGCGGAGCAGGGCGATACCGAGGAACTGCGCCGCCTGCTCCAGGTGCTGGCGCAGCCCTACAGCGAACAGCCCGGCATGGAGCGCTATGCCGCAAGGCGACCGGAGTGGGCCCGGCATCGCGCGGGCTGTTCGGCGCTGTCCTGCAGTTCCTGACGCATCGCCACCCGCTCGGGACATCCGCATGCGATTCGCAACCCATCGACGGTCGCTTGAAATTCGAGGGTCGATCGGCGAATCTTGACGGTCGCCCATCCGGGCGGACTACCGATCCTGCAAGGACCTACACCATGACTGGAGGCGTGACACGCGTTCCGCTGACTGCGCGCGGTGCGGAAAAGCTGCGCGAAGAACTGAAAGAACTGAAATCGGTGCAGCGGCCGGCCGTCATCAAGGCCATTGCCGAAGCGCGCGAACACGGCGACCTCAAGGAGAACGCCGAGTATCACGCTGCGCGGGAGCAGCAGAGTTTCATCGAAGGCCGGATCGGCGAGATCGAGGCCAAGTTGTCCAACTCGCAGATCATCGATCCGAGCAAGGCCAACGCCAACGGCAAGGTCATCTTCGGCGCGACCGTCGATCTGGAGGACGCGAATTCCGGCGAGGCGCTGACCTACCAGATCGTCGGCGTCGACGAGGCCGATATCAAGGCCGGCCGGATTTCCGTCCAGTCCCCCATTGCCCGCGCCCTGATCGGCAAGGAAGAGGGTGATGTCGTGGATGTCGTCGTTCCCGGCGGCACCCGCGAACTGGAGATCGTCGAGGTGCGTTACCAGTGAAAGCGCTCAGTTCGCCGCAGCGACAGCTCCTGCGCGCGGCGGCTCATCATCTGAACCCGGTGGTGCAGACCGGGGCCCGCGGCCTCACAGATGCCGTGATCGCGGAAGCCGACCAGGCGCTGACACGTCACGAGTTGATCAAGGTGAAGCTGGTCGCGGCCGATTCGGACGACCGCCGGGCCATGGCGGACTTGCTGTGCGAACGGCTGGACGCCCAGCACGTACAGCAGATCGGCCATATCGCCATTCTCTACCGCGAGAACCGCGATCGTGGCCGTTTCCTGGACCAGTTGCGCCGTGCATAAGGACGCGCGGATCCATCAGTAGCCAGGGCGATCACGATGGGCCAGAAGCGCCGCACTGCATCCAGCCGGCGCTGGTTGCGCGAACATGAATCCGACCAGTACGTGCAGCGCGCCCGCGCGGAAGGCTGGCGCTCGCGGGCCGTGTTCAAGCTGGACGAGCTCAACGCCCGTGATCGCTTTCTGCGACCCGGCCAGCGCATTGTCGATCTGGGTGCTGCGCCAGGCGGCTGGACACAGTACTGCGTCAAGACCTGCGGTCCAGGCACGGTCATCATCGGCATCGACCTGCTGCCCATTGCGCCACTGGACGGTGCCGTGCTGATTCAGGACGACTTCGAGTCGGACGAGGGGCTGCGTCAACTGGAGGCGGCACTGAACGGAAACAAGATCGATCTTGTCTTATCCGACATGGCCCCCAACATCAGTGGTATCGCGTCGGCCGATCAGGCGCGAGCGACCGGTCTGGTGGAATTGGCGCTGGATTTCTGTGATCGCCACCTTGTCGAGGGTGGGGATTTCGTGTCCAAGGCGTTCCAGGGAGAGGGTTTCGACCCCTGGCTGGCCGAGGTCAAAAAGCGATTTCAGCGCGTGGTGGTTCGCAAACCGGCCGCCTCGCGAGCGCGCAGCCGAGAGG
>NZ_CAXFCL010000353.1:0-3998 GCF_964000955.1 uncultured Abyssibacter sp. | reverse complement strand
TAGACCGCCCCTCATGAATTGCTCTTTGGCGTCGCGAATAGATTCCAAGTCCCGCTCAACGATTGGTAATCGCATCGCATTAAACGCCTGCCTAACCTGATCGAGATCATTCCAATCATTCATGGACGTCCTCTCCTCGACTTACTTTCGTCGTCGATGCCGACTCGTCGCCGGCATTCCCTCCCCGTTTGACGGCAGGATGATGTCATACATCTCTCACAAGTTCATCTCTTGACGATGAATGGCAAGTTCTGCTCCAGATGAGCGGAGTTAGAAGCAAGATGAAGGGAGTATCTGACCATTTTCTCCACGATCGTTGTTTAGCGTCGAGCTGGATCCGTATGGGTTCGCATTGGCGAACGCTTACATAACGCGGAGCCTCAACTCACGCGGCCTCTAAGGATGGGGCAAAATCCTAACGCCAGAACAAGCGTTCACCTTTTGTGCCAGCCTCGTGACATTCACATACCCTCGTAGTGTCCGGTGAACTGCTGGGCAACAAGCGAAAAATCAATCAGAAAACGTCGTAAGTGACTGATTAAATTACTATATTAAAGTTCTTCTTCAATCCTGTATGCTGGGGCGCGGCGGCTAATTGACACTCAAGGCCTGATTTCGCACGCTGAGTCCAAGTGCCGAACCGCGCGTCCTCGGTGTTACCGGCTCAGTGGCTCCAGGAAGGACCAGATCAGGTCCGTCGCGGCGAATTCGCGACTGATGCGACCCAGCGCTAGGGTCGTGATGCTGGTGTAGGGGTCGGTATCCGGCCACGCGTGGCCGCCACCGATGATGCTGTACAGGCGCACGTCGCCCGAGCCGATGCAGCCAGTGGCGCGTTGCAGTTCGACCTGCGTGTTGTCGTCGGCAGTATCGGGAAGGCTCTCGATGGTGGCGTCACCGGCGCATCCATTGAACCCCGCCCACAGGTCGAACATGTCCTGCGCCGAGAGCAGGCCAAGCGGGTTGGCGTACAGAACGATCAGGTCGCTGGTGCCGCGGATCAGCAGAGCCGGCACCGGGACGGTGGGCTGGCAGCTCTGGGCCAGTGTGTTGCGCATGGAGCCGACGACCGACGCGAAGCCGGCGATGGATTCGGCGCGTTCGCAGGCATAGCGCGCCGCCATGAAGCCGCCATTCGACATGCCGGCCATGGTGATCCGCGACGGGTCGATCGGGGCGTCCGAGATCATCATGGCGATGACATCGTCGAGAAAGGCGATGTCGTCTACGGAGGAGGGCGCGGCAGGATCGTCATTCCACTGGCCCGCGACACCATCGGGCAGCACCAGCCATACGCCATGGTCGGCCGCGAGCCGGCCGATCCGGGTCAGGTTGGCCATGTTCTCGTTGGTGCCGCCGGAGTAGTGCAGCAGGACCAGCACCGGCGCGTTGGCGACCATGGCCTCGGGCTGGATGATCCGCACGGTGCGGTCCAGCCCGCGCGACGGAAGCGTGACTTCGTAGGAGAGCGTGCCGGGCGTGGCGTCGAGGTACTGGCCCCGGGTGCGCGTGATGCCGCGATCCAGACCTTCCAGCGCCCGGTCGCGTGCCTCGGCTAGGCGGCCGCTCAGCTGCGCGACGGTTTCGCCAACGCGATCACCCACATCCGAGTCACATGCACAAAGGAATGCGCACAGCGCGAGCACAGCCAGCCGTCGGATCATTGGTTTTGTCCTGGGGGGAACGAATCAGCGTTCGGGGCCGCAGGCGCAAGCGCCACGATCAGGGGTGTGATCGCCGTGCGGCTGTGCCCAGCCTAACCGTCCGGGGCGGCCTGGGATGTCGCGCAGCTTCCACGGTCGGTGTCAGATATTGCTGACTTGTGCCTTGAGCGACGGGTGGTCCGTCACACGATCTGATAACGCCCCGGCTTGTGATTGACGGCGATGATGGTGTTCATCGCGATGGCGCCGCCGATGGACAGCAGCAACATGGGCAGGGAGACCAGCAAGAAGCCGATGAGGACGATGCAGCAGTCCACGCCCATCTGCACCTTGCCGGCGCGAACGCCGTAGCGCTTTTGCAGGTAGATGGCGAGGATGCCGACCCCGCCAAGGCTGGCGTTGTGGCGGAACGTGATGAGCATGCCGATGCCGACCAGCACGCCGCCTCCGATGGCCGCGAAGGCCGGATCGAGGTGTTCGAAGCGGATCAGGTGATCCAGCTGGTCGGCGAAGACCGACACACTGGTGACGGCCACCAGGGTGTTGGTGGCGAACCGCCAGCCCAGCGTCTTGATGCCGAGGACGTAGAAGGGCAGGTTCATGACGAAGAACACCTGACCGAAGCTCACCGGCGCAATGGTGCTGATGCTCAGCGCGAGCCCTGCGGTGCCGCCGGTCAGCAGGCCCGCGAGCTTCATCATGTAGATGCCCATGCCGACCAGCACGGCGGAACAGACTAGCGCGAACAGGTCTTCGAACAGTGAATGTCGAGGTGGGCGGACTTTATCGGTCATGCTCGCGGCGTTACTCTGGTGTCGTTATCGGGCCTGAGCGGCGTAAGCAAGATCAGCGCCGTCACATGGTCAGGTTCTCGTACGCAGGTCAGGGATCGAATGGTCATACATCGAATCCTGCGACGGGTCCGGATGGGCACACGAATTGCTCAACTCAGTGTTGTGAGCGATTTTGGCGATTCGCAACGGGAGAACCCAGATGCTGAAGGCGGTTGAACGATGTTCGCAGGAGCCCCGTGTGGTTGCTCAGCGCCGCCGCCCGCTGACCATGCAGGCCAATTCGCAGCGTGGATTGTATTGGAACTGGATGATCTGTCTGGGTGACGCCTGCGGTTTCTCCCCCGACCAGATGCATGAGTTCGTCGCCCGCGCCTTCCTGGGGCAGGGGATGCTCGCCGTTGGGCAGTTCGATACTCCGCGAGCCCGCATGCTGAACGGTCTGGACCCCATCGAGTTCGCCGATCTGCTGCAGAACATCTACGACTGGGCCGACAGCGTGTTCGGCGTGACGCTGTTCTGGCCGGATGACGTCAAGATCCGGGCGGTCTGGGACGCGTTGTCGGAGCACGAGCAGCGCCGCCTGTCGAAGAAGCACGGCCTGGCGCCGAACTGGGCTCAGGTCTGAGCTGACTGGCGGGAGCGAGCGCGGCTTGTCGCTTGCACCGACGGTTCAAGCGTGTGCTGGCGCGACGTCATCAAAAGCAGTGCGTCGATTCGCCTGATAGCAGGCGGCAAGGCTGCAAGATGGTCTTGGCGTCGTTGAGACTTCGTGCGGATTGATGGCTGCGACCGGGCGTTCCAAAGGCTCTGCAACGCACTTGTCCTGACAGATCGGCCCGCGTGGGAAGCGCGAAGAAAATGGTGGCCAAGGGCGGAATCGAACCACCGACACGAGGATTTTCAATCCACTGCTCTACCAACTGAGCTACTTGGCCATCAGGATTTGCTTGCGGTCGACGGCTTGCGAAGGGCGAAGGCATCGAACGTCGCTGCTGTCGGTGAGCGGATCACCAAGCGTCGCAGCGGTCGCGTATTAAAGCGGCAAAGCCCCCAAAAATCAACCGTCTTCCGTGGGCGGCACGTAGCCGGTCTCGGTGAGGTCGCCGCCGAAGAAATACTTCTCCATTTCTTTCATCAGGAAATCGCGGGCCTTGGGGTCGGCCAGCGCCAGCCGGTACTCGTTGATCAGCATGGTCTGGTGCGACAGCCACTGCATCCAGGCGTCCCTGGACACGCTGGCGTAGATTTTCTGGCCCAGTTCTCCGGGGACGGGGGGGCGGTCCAGGCCGGGGAGTTCGGCGTTGAGCCTGGCGCATTGAACGGTTCGGGTCATGAGCTTGCATCCTGTTCGATCAGGCGGCGGATGGGCGCGGGCAGGCCCGGCAGCGCATCCGTTGCGTACCAGGCCAGATTGTCCGCATCCCGGACTTCGAATGAAACCGTGCTGCGAACGCAGACGGGTTGCAGCTCCCAGGTGAAGTGACTCAGCTCGTGCGTCAATGGCTTGGGTTGACGCAGTGTCGTGCCGTCTTCGAGTTGT
>NZ_CAXFCL010000352.1:0-17031 GCF_964000955.1 uncultured Abyssibacter sp. | reverse complement strand
GTGCCTGCGCCAGCGACTGATCCGCCGTGGCGAGATTCACGGCCGGCGCCTGTTGCGCCCAGCGCAACAGATGGCCGCGCGACGGAACCGGAGGCAATGTCGACCAATCGACACGAGGCGCCGCCACTGCCGCGTTCGGCGCACCGGTGGCGATGGCGAGGGCACGCTCGGCGCCCTGCCGTCGGGTCCGCGCCTACCGAATCCGCAGCCGGGCGGCGGACAGCTCCAACGTGGCCCGCTGGGTATCCGCGGCCGACGCGGCCCCGGCCTGCTGGCGTTCGCGGCTGGCGTCGGCGGTCTGTTCGGCCGCCTTCAGCGCCTGTTCCAGCAGATCGAGATCGGCCTGCGCACGCGCCAGATCGATGAAGCGCAGCGCGGCATCCGCAAGCACGTCGCGACGCTGCTGATCCAGCTCGATTCGCAGCACGTCGGTCCGCGACAAGGCCTCGACCCGGCGCAGCATGGGGCGGCCGCCCCACTCCAGCACGCCACCCAGGCTCAGCGTCGTCTCCAGCCGGTCGCCGCCGGCGAACTCGCCAGTACCGGCGGGGTTTTCAACCTCGGCGTCCAGGGTCAGTGGCGGGCCGAATCCGGCGGCATCGACCAGGGCGGATCGCGCCTGGAGTTCATGGGTCATGCGTTGCAGCGCGGGATGATGCGCCGCGGTCCAGTCCAGTACCGCCGGCAACGTGGCCGGAATGCGGGACGGTTGGGCCATCGCGGGGACGGCCAGCAGGAGCAGCGCCAGACAGGCGCAGCCCCTCAGGGATATTGGGAACATGGAGTTCTCCCGGAAGTGAATCTGCCGACGCCGGTCGCGGCATCGGTCCGGTAGGGGGAGAACTCAGGCGATCGGCGGTCTCAGCAGCGTCCGACTGCGCCGGATCGGCGAATCGGTGTCTGGTTCTGTCGCCGGTGCGTGCGGCTCGTTGGCGAGCGTGAGCATCGCCTCGGAAGGAATCGCGACACCACCACAGCAAAGGTGCAGGTGATGCTGGTGATCGTCCGACTGACCGGATTCATCGCCAACATGCCCTTGCATGGTCATGACGTGATCACGTACTTCCTCATGCGTCATGGCATCCGCCGCATCATGCGTCACCGCTTCCGGCACGCCGGCCATCACCCGCGTCCACGCCACGAGCAGCAGCAGGGCGATGAACCAGTTGGAGGGGCGGGGACGTGCGTGCATGAACCTGTTTGGCGCGGACCTCAGACGCTTTCGAGTGTATCAGACTGGCGTCAGAGCACTGGCCCCTGCGGCCAGGTCTCCAGCAGCAACCCGATGAAGATCACCGCGCCGAAGCGGTGATTGGCCAGAAACGCCTGGAAGCAGGCGGCGGAGTCTCGGTGGCGGATCTGCCACTGCTGACGCAGCGCCAGCAGCGCCGCCACCACCAACCCACCGTTGAACCAGAGGCCGTAGCCCAGTACCTGGCCCAGCGTGAACAGGACACCCAGCGTGGCGAGTTGCAGCAACGCGGTGATGGCCCGGTCGAAGCGGCCGAACAGGATGGCCGACGACTGCACGCCGATCGCCAGGTCCTCGTCGCGGTCGGCCATCGCGTAGAAGGTGTCGTAGGCGATGGTCCACAGCACGTTGGCGAGAAACAGCGGCCAGGCCTCCCAGGCGACGGTGCCGGTTTGCGCGGCGAACGCCATCGGAATGCCCCAGGAGAACGCGATGCCCAGATGCGCCTGCGGCATGGAGTGCCAGCGCTTGGCCAGCGGGTACGAGGCCGCGATGATCGCCGCCGGAACCGCGAGCAGAATCGTGAGCCAGTTGGTTTGCCAGACCAGCGCCAGGGCGATGAGCGCCAGTAGCACGAACAGCACCACACCCTCGGCGCGCCGCACCCGGCCGGCGGCGATCGGCCGGTTGGCCGTGCGCGCGACATGCGGGTCGATGTCGTGGTCGGACACGTCGTTGATCATGCAGCCGGCCGAGCGCATCAACACCACGCCGGCGACGAAGATCAGCAGCAGGTCACGATCCGGTGGACCACCGGCGGCAATCCACAATGCCCACAGCGTCGGCCACAGCAGCAGCCAGATGCCGATGGGTCGGTCCAGCCGCATCAGCAACGCATAGTCGACCAGCTTCTGGCGAAGAAACCTCACGATGATTCCCGGTTCAGGGCTTAGCTACTACCGAAGACCTGGCGCAGAATTTCCGTGGTCCGCTGGGCGGGATTCTCGCGAATCCGCTTTTCCTCGGCGGCGATTTCGGTGAACAACGCGTTCAGCGCCTGCGAGGTGATGTAGTCATCCAGGTCGGGCACGTCCTGCCCGGCCATCGCCATCAGCGGGCCGGCCTTCTTCACCAGCGCCTTGTAATCCTGGGTCACGCCGACCTTGCCGGTGGCGTCCACGACCAGCGGATGCAGCTTCTGGTACAGCGCGTCGCCGGCATTGGCGCGAAAGTACTCGGTCGCCGCGTCGTCCGCGCCCTGCACGATATTCAGCGCATCGGCAACGCTCATCTCGCGCACGGCATTGGCGAGCAGGTCCGCCGCTTCCGGCACGGCCTTTTCGGCGGCTCGGTTCAGGGTCAGATGAAACTCGTCGACCATGTCGCCGGCGCCGAGCTTGGTCAGGGTCTCGCCCAGGCGTTCGATGCCGCGCGGCAGCGGAATCCGCGCCTGATCGTTTTCCCAGAAACCGTTGGCCCTGCCCAGCGTGTTGACCGCCGTGCGCGTGCCCTCGGCCAGTGCCTCGCGAATGCCCTTGGCCGCGGTTTCGGCCGTCAGCGGCGCCGCCGCGCTGGGCGCATCCTCACTGCCACCGCCCAGCAAATCGTTCAGCCAGTCGGCCCAACCCGCGTGGGCGGGAAGACAGACAATCAGGGCAATGACGAACAGGGCCTTGCGCATCGTGCGCCTCCGCGAAAAAACTGGCCACGTACGATAACGCGATCGACGCCGCCCCACAGCAACACCTGACGACACCGGCCGTCGCCACGACGAAGGGTCCGGTCCCCTGGCGGTCGTCATCCCCCGACTTCCGTCTCCATCTGAGGCGAAGCCTGTGGGCACGCCCTCCGCCCAGCATGCGGCATCGCAACAAAATCGTACGCGTGTCGCACGACATCGCTAGAATTGCGCGCCTTTATCTCCTGCTGTGCCCATTCCATGTCCGTCGCCAATCTGCGAAATATCGCCATCATTGCTCACGTCGACCACGGCAAGACCACGCTGGTCGATCAGCTTCTTCGTCAATCCGGCACCCTGGCCGAACGCGGCGAACAGCGCGAGCGGGTCATGGACTCCAACGATCTGGAGCGCGAGCGCGGCATCACGATCCTGTCCAAGAACACCGCGATTCGCTGGAAGGACAACCGGATCACAAATGCGTCCGGAACGGATTTGGACGCGCGTAGCGCGCCCGCAGGGTCCGACACAGGGACGTGTCGGATCAACATCGTCGACACGCCCGGACACGCCGACTTCGGCGGCGAAGTGGAACGCGTGCTGTCCATGGTCGATTCGGTGCTGCTGCTGGTGGATGCCGTCGACGGCCCGATGCCGCAGACGCGCTTCGTGACGCAGAAGGCCTTCGCGCTGGGACTCAAGCCCATCGTGGTGGTCAACAAGATCGACCGCCCCGGCGCCCGCCCGGACTGGGTGATCGACCAGGTGTTCGACCTGTTCGACTCGCTGGGCGCCACCGACGAGCAGCTCGACTTCCCGATCGTCTACGCCAGCGCGCTGAATGGCTACGCCAGCGCGGATGACAGCGTGCGCGAAGGCGACATGACGCCGCTGTTCGAAACGATCATGGACAAGGTGTCTCCGCCGGATGTCGACGCCGACGGCCCGTTCCAGATGCGCGTGACCACGCTGGACTACGACAGCTACGTCGGCGTGATCGGCGTGGGCCGCATCCAGCGCGGCGCCATCGGCCCGAACCGCCCGGTGGTGGTCATCGACCGGAACGGCAAATCGCGGCGTGGTCGCGTGCTGCAGGTGATGACCTACCTGGGTCTGGACCGCGTCGCATCCGACTCCGCGTCGGCGGGCGACATCATCGCCTTCAGCGGCCTGGAAACCCTGGACATCTCCGACACGCTCTGCGATCCGGAACACCCGGAGGCGCTGCCGGCGCTGGCGGTGGACGAGCCGACGATGAGCATGACCTTCGAGGTCAACAAGAGCCCGCTGGCCGGTCGCGAGGGCAAGTTCATCACCAGCCGCCAGATCAAGGACCGGCTGGAGCGCGAGCTCAAGCACAACGTGGCGCTGCGCGTGGAACAGATGAACGACCCGGACAAGTTCAAGGTCTCCGGTCGCGGTCAGCTGCACCTGGGCATCCTGATCGAGAACATGCGCCGTGAGGGCTACGAACTGGCCGTGTCACGCCCGCAGGTCATCACCCGCGAAGTCGATGGCCAGATGCTGGAGCCCTGGGAGCAGGTGACGGTGGACGTCGAGTCCGAGCATCAGGGCGCGGTGATCCAGGCCTTGCAGGAGCGCGGCGCCAGCATGCAGAACATGGTGCCGGACGCCACCGGCCGCGTGCGCCTGGAGTTCCGCATGCCGGCGCGCGGGCTGATCGGATTCCAGACCGAATTCCTGTCCATGACCAGCGGCACCGGGCTGCTGTACCACGTGTTCGAATCCTTCGACGAGGCCAGCAACCAGGATGTGGGTCAGCGCCACAAGGGCGCGATGATCTCCAACGGCGACGGCAAGTCGCTGGGTTACGCCCTGTTCAACCTGCAGGAACGCGGTCGGATGATGGTCAACCCGGGCGAGACGATCTACGAAGGTCAGATCGTGGGCGAGCACAGCCGCGACAACGACCTGGTCGTGAACCCGCTGAAGGCCAAGCAGCTCACCAACATCCGCGCCGCCGGTTCGGATGAAAACATCATCCTGACACCGCCGATGAAGCTGTCACTGGAACAGGCGCTGGAGTGGATCAACGACGACGAGCTCGTCGAGATCACCCCGGAGAGCATTCGCCTGCGCAAGCGCTACCTGAAGGAACACGAGCGCAAGCGCGCCGGTCGCGCCTGATACCGCGCTACCGAGGCATCACTTGCGGCTGCGCAAGGCCGCATCGTAGGCCTTGCGTGCCCACTCGGCGGCCACCTCGGGATCATCGTAGATCTCTTCCGGCGCCTGGTGATACGACATGCGGCCGACGCGGCCGCGCATCGTGACCTCGAAGGCCGGCAGCTCGCGGGCCTCGAAGTCCGGGCGACTGAGGTCGTCGACCTTGAGGTAAAGCGTGTCATCGGCCACCAGCGCGAACATCAGGTCCGCGTGGTAGATGCCGTGGCCGCCGAACATGCGGCGCGAGCGAATCGGCCCGAACTCTGCGAAGACCTCGTTCAGATAGTCGACGAACTCGCTCATGGCTGCCTCAGGCTGCGACAGCCGCCAGTCTACGCCAGGGCGTCATCCGCCACGTGGTAGCGCGGGTCTTCCTTGTAGTCGACCTCGATCATCTTGCGCGCCTTGTCCAGCAACTCGACGCAGTCCGGGCTCAGGTGGCGCAGCGTGAGGCGCTTGCCGGCCCGGGTGTAACGCTCGGCCAGGGTGTTCACCGCCTCGATGGCCGAATGATCCATCAGCCGTGCGTTGCGGAAGTCGATCTCGACCACATCCGGATCACCGGCGGGCGAGAACTGCTGCTGAAAATCGGTGACCGAGGCGAAGAACAGAGTGCCTTCCACCTCGTAGAGCTTGGAGCCATCGTCCTGCTCCTGACCGGTCAGCCGCACGCGCTTGGCGTGGTCCCAGGCGAAGAACAGCGCGGAACAGATCACCCCGGCGACCACGGCCAGGGCCAGATCCGCGATGACGGTGATGGCGGCTACCAGCAGGCCGACGAACACGTCGGGCTTCGGCACCTTGCCGAACAGGCGGAAGCTGCCCCACTCGAAGGTCTTCTCCGACACCACGAACATCACGCCGATCAACGCCGCCAGCGGAATCCGCTCGATCAGGCCAGAGGCGAACAGGATGAACGACAGCAGGAACAACGCGGTCACGATGCCGGACAGGCGATGCAGCGCGCCGTTGTTCACGTTGATCATGCTCTGGCCGATCATCGCGCAACCGCCCATGCCACCGAAGAATCCGGTGATCACGTTGGCCGCGCCCTGCGCCGCGCATTCCTTGTTCGGCCGGCCGCGGGTGTCGGTCATGGCGTCGATCAAGGTGAGCGTCAGCAGCGACTCGATCAGGCCGATGAAGGCGAGGATCAGCGCGTAGGGGAAGATGATCTTCAGCGTTTCCAGGTTCAGCGGCACCATCGGAATCGCGAAATCCGGCAACCCGCCCTTGATCGAGCCCAGGTCGCCCACGGTCTTGGTATCGATGCCCAGACCGATGACCAGCACCGAGGTCGCGACGATGGCGACCAGCGTCGCCGGCACCGCCTTGGTGAGCTTGGGCAGCAGGTAGATGATCGCCATGGTCATCACGATCAGACCGGCCATCAGCGCCAGCGGGCCGGGGGCCATCCAGGTCATGCCACCATCGTCGGTGGGCACCTTGAAGTGCTGGAACTGGGCCAGAAAGATCACGATCGCCAGGCCGTTGACGAAGCCCAGCATCACCGGGTGCGGCACCATGCGGATGAACTTGCCCAGACGCAGTCCGGCGGCGAGCAACTGCAACAGTCCCATGAGCACCACGGTGGCGAACAGGTACTGCACGCCGTGCTCGACCACCAGCGCGACCATCACGACCGCCAGCGCGCCCGTCGCCCCGGAAATCATGCCGGGCCGGCCGCCGAAGGCCGACGTGACCAGCGACACGATGAACGCCGCGTACAAACCGGTCAGGGGCGACACCTGGGCGATCAGGGCAAAGGCAATGGCTTCCGGCACCATGGCCAGCGCGACGGTCAGGCCGCTGAGCAGGTTGGTCTTCAGTTCGGTCGGCGAGAGCTTGAGCAAAACAGACTCCGTTCGCCGCGGACGACCGTCGCCGGCGCGGCATCGATGCATTCGGGTTGAAGGCGTGCCGTCAGGGCACACGAGCGCCGTGGTTCTTTACCCGGCCTTGCGCCGGGCTTGTCGCGGGCGGCGAAGGCCGACCTCGCGGTCTCTTCTCGTCAACGAACCTTTGTGCGCCGCAACATTGTCCGGGATGCGGCGCCGTGCGTCTACCCGGCGGGGACGGCGTCCGTGGCTGTCGGGGCGGCCTCGGCCGCGTCGGGCGACTTGTAGACCACGCCATCCTTCATCACGAAGCGCACGTCACGCAGCACGCCGACATCGTTCAGCGGGTTGCCGGGCACGGCGATGATGTCTGCGACCATGCCTGACTCGATGGCGCCCTGCTGATCCTCTCGGCCCAGGACTATCGCCGGGCTCAGCGTGGCCGAACGAATGGCGTCGGCCGGCGGCATGCCCGCCGCGACCATGTAGACGAACTCCCAGGCGTTGTCGCCATGGGCGGACACACCGGAGTCGGTGCCGAACAGGATCTTCACGCCGGCCTTGTAGGCCCGCGCGAAGGTGTCCTGGATCTGCGGCCCGATGGCCGCCGCCTTGGGCCGGACGACCTCGGGAAAGAACCCGTCGATCCGTGATTTCTCCTCGACCCACTTGCCGGCAATGATCGTGGGCACGTACCAGGCCCCGTAGCGCTTGAACAGGTCGATGGTCTCATCGTCCATGTACGTGCCGTGCTCGATGGTGGCCACACCCGCGCGGATCGCCCGCTTCATACCCTCGGCGCCGTGGGCGTGAGCGGCGACGTGGAAACCGTAGTCCTTCGCGGTGTCGACGACCGCGGCAATCTCCGCCTCGCTGAACTGGGCGTTCTGCCCGCTGGAGGCTACCGACAACACGCCGCCGGTGGAGGTGATCTTGATGAGGTCGGCGCCGTCCTTGTAGCGCTGGCGCACGGCCTGGCGGGCGTCATCCACCCCGTTGATCACGCCCTGCTTCGGACCCGGGTCGCCTTCGAGATCGGCCCGCATGCCATTGGTGGGATCGGCATGACCGCCGGTGGTCGCCAGTGACTTGGCGGCGGTGAAGATCCTCGGGCCGTTCACCAGCCCCTTGCTGATCGCCTGTTTCAGCGCCACCGACACGTTGGCGCTGTCCCCCAGATCCCGCACGGTGGTGAAGCCCGCGAGCAACGTGCGCTCGGCGTAGACGGCCGACTCGAAGGCGATGTCGGCCGGATCATCCTGGAACCGCCTGAGGTAGGTGTCGGGCCCGAATTCACCGGTCAGATGCGTATGCATGTCGGTCAGCCCCGGCAGGCAGGTCAACCCGGCCAGCCGCCGCGCCTCTCCGGGCTTCGCATCGCGTTCCACGGCGGCGATGCGACCGTCCTCGATGGTGATCAGCACGTTGCTGACCGCCCGGCCGCGCTGCACGTCGATCATCGACTCGCAGAAGATCGACTCGGCATGGGACAG
Source organism: uncultured Abyssibacter sp. (assembly GCF_964000955.1). Lineage (NCBI taxonomy): Bacteria > Pseudomonadati > Pseudomonadota > Gammaproteobacteria > Chromatiales > Oceanococcaceae > Abyssibacter > uncultured Abyssibacter sp. The sequence continues at coordinate 8,643 of NZ_CAXFCL010000352.1, read as the reverse complement.
AGATGGCAGGATCAGCAGGCAAAGAAGAAGTCGGCGCATGAGCATTTCATCGGTCTCAGAACGTGCGCGCAGAGTATCGCAGAGCGCATGACAACGCCCCGCCGAGTCGGGGATCATAGGCACCGTGAGCACGCTGACCATTCAGGCCCTGCGGGGAGCCGACGCAACGCCCTGGCTCGACGCGATCGCGCAGCTGCGCATCGATGTCTTTCGCGAGTGGCCGTATCTGTACGCCGGCAATCTTCCCTACGAGCAGGGCTATCTGCGGACCTACTTCGACTGCCCCGACAGCATCGTGCTGCTGGCGCTGGATGACGATGCGCTGGTCGGCGCCTCCACCGCCCTGCCGCTCGCCGCGGCGGAAACGGAAATGCAGGCGCCATTCATCCAGGCCGGCATTTCGACGGATGACTGGCTTTATTTTGGCGAATCCGTCGTGCTGGACACCTATCGCGGGCGTGGGCTGGGCGTCGGCTTTTTCGCCGAGCGCGAGTCGCATGCCCTGGCGCTGGGACTCAAACGCTGCACCTTCTGCGCGGTGGAGCGCCCGGATACGCATCCTGCGAAACCGCCCCACTACATCGGCAACGAACGGTTCTGGACCAATCGCGGCTACACACCCATGGACCTGGTCTGCCACTTCGCCTGGCCGGACATCGGTGCGACCGAGTCCACCGACAAGCCCATGCGATTCTGGGAGCGGACGCTGCCGACCGGCTGAACGAACGCCGGCGCCCTCGCGAGCGCCGGCGTCCGAATGACGACAGGTCCTGGGCCGGGTTCAGGGTGCCGGCGCGGCGCCCAGTTCGAAGCTGGACAGGATCGGATCGTGGTCCGAGGCCCCCATCGGGCTGCTGGCGAACTCGATGTTGGTGTGCACGGCGTCGACCAGCGGCGCAGCCGCGACCAGCGACGCGGTCACGAAGATGTGGTCCAGTGCCTGGCTGTTGCCGTCGAAGATGAAGGTGTAGCGCTCCACCTGATCCAGACCGGCGACGTCGAAGAGGTCCTGCAGCACGTTGGATGCATCGTCCACACCGGCGAGGATGCGCAGCGGCTCTTCGAAGGTGAACTCGTTCATGTCGCCCAGCACGATGACCCGTGCGTCGGCGTCGATGGCCAGGGCATCGTCGACGAACTGGTTGACGATGGCCGTCTGCGCACGCCGCTCATCCTCGGAGCCATTCACGAACGGCTGCACCGCGCCGAAGATCGGCGTGCCGCCACCCTTGGACGAAAAGTGGTTGTTGACCACCACCACGCGCTCGCCGTTGAAGTCGAAGGCGGCGGCCAGCGGCTTGCGCGCCCCGGAGAACGCGGCATTCGAAGGATCGATCAGCCCCGGATTGAAGCTCAGACCCACGACCCCGCCGTCGCTGGTTGGCGCGGTGGCATCCGAACCGGAACCCGCCGTGCCGCTGGCCAGGCTGACCCGCGCGGCATTGTAGAGAAAGGCCTGGCGGATGTTGCCACCGGGCTGCCCGCCGTTGGTCTCGGCCATGGCCGGAGCGACCTCGATCGCGGTATAGGTCGGCCCGCCGGCGTCGACGATGGCCTGGACCAGTGTCGCCAGCGTGTCACTGGCCGACGTGGTGCCGTCTTCCTCGCCGCCGGAATTGTCCTGCACCTCCTGCAAACCGATGATGTCCGGCGTGTTCAGCGCGGTGACGATCTGGTTCGCGATGGCCGCGAACCGTCCGTCGCCGACATCGTCATCAATCTCGCCGCCGGGCTCGACCGCCGGGTCCAGGTTCAGCACGTTGTAGGTCGCGACGGTCAGGCGCTGATCGCTGCCGGTGATCGTCGACACCTCGGCGGTGATCCCGGATGCCGTCACGGCCGGCAGCTCGGTCGGAACGAGTTCGTAGTTGCCGAAGTTGTAGGCACCCAGCACGCCGGTCACCGGCGCATCAAAGCTGTCGCCCACGTTGAGTGACGGCGTCGTCGCCAGCAGCGTGTCCTCGATCTGGATGCGTTCCGGGTTGTAGTCCACGCCGCCGTCACCCTGATCCAGCCGATTCACCACACCGCCCGCCAGGATGTCGAGGCTGATGCCGCCGCGGCTGTTCATGCCCGTGGCACCGGTACCGCCATTCGGCACGACATAGGTTTCGCCGAAGCGGTTGGTCGCGCCGACCACGGTCGGATTGGTCACCGAGATCAGCATGCCCTCCAGCGATTCGTAGAAATCGATGCCGTCCTCGGTGGGGTCGTAGGTGGTCTCGGCCGTGTTGTTGATGTTGCCGTTCGTGTCGTTGTCGACGATGGTCGTCGACGGCAGGTTGCGGTCCGCACCGGACAACCCGACCGTGGTCACGGCTACGGTGGTCGCGGTGAAGTTGTCCGAGCTTGCGTAAAGCGTCGCGCCGGAGAGCTGCGTGGTCGACAGGTTGCCGGTGGATTCGCCGCCCGGCGTGAACTCCGCCACCGTGCCGTCCACCAGCACTTCGTCACCAACCATCACGTCCGGCGTGCTGCCAGTGAACACGAACAAACCGTCCGACGTGTCGGTGTCACCGTCCCCGTCCGGGTCCTGCATCCACAAGCCATTGCCGGCGACGCCGGTCACGATACCCGGCACCACGTGATCCTCACCCAGCAGTGGCGACACGTGGGCCGCACCCTGCACCTCATAGATGCGCGCGGTCACCGCGGGCGGACCGGGAGGCGCGGCCGGCGGCGCGATCGGGTTCGCCGTACCGGGGGTGTCGTCCTCGCCCAATGTGAAGCCGCCGATCTCGAATGGCTGCGTGTTGCCGTTGTGGCGGTAGACGTGAGCGGGCACGAAGTTGCCATCAGGCCCGACGCGGTTCGCGGAATACACATGCTCCTGACCCTCGGCACCCGGAGTCGCCTCGATCAGCGCGACCGAGTCGATCACTGCCGTCCAGGGCGTCACATCGAGCACGCCGTCGTCATCGGTGTCGAGATCGTCCTGACTCGCGCCGGTGAAGTCCCGCACCAGCAGGTGTGTCACGTTGTCGCCGTTCTCGAAGTTCAGCGATGTGATCAGATCGGCTGCGCGGCTGCTGCCGAATCGGCTCGGGTCGTAAGTACTCTCCGCCGCGAGGAACAGGCCGTCACCGGCAATGCTCTGCCCCGCCAGGCTGACGATCGCCTCGACCACGCCGGATCCACCCGACCCGTCACCGATGACGATGTAGGTCAGATCATCCAGTGACGCGGCGACGGGACCGGACAGCTCGAAGTACTCGTCGGTGTCATCCTGGTCCTGGTCGATGCGCAACTCGCTGATCAGAATCTGTGGCTGGATCACCGTGTCCATCCGGACGGCGAGATTCTGGATTCGCTCGTCCTGATCCGCATCCACATCAGCTTGGGAGAAAGCACTGGCCGCATCCGCGAAGTTGGCCGCCAGATACTCGGCCAATGCGTCCTGCTCGCTGTTGTCCGGCGCGAAGGTCGCGGTGCCGGTGGGCGTGTCCGTGTCCTCGGCCGTGATGTCGATGCGATCGGACGCGGCCAGGGTGTCGAAGGGATAGCCATCGCCACCACCGGCCAGGAAGTCCAGCGTCACCAGGCGGAAGGTCCGCTCCGGATCGCCAACCAGCTGACCGTTCTCGACGATCACGTCGGGTGCGGAGATCGGGCCGGCACCGTCGGGATCGAGCACGACCAGCGATTGCAGGCGCTGGCCCATGCCGGCACCTACCGTGTCGCGGCCATCGGCCGCCGGATCAAAGCTGAACCGGATGCCACCCACCTGCGGGAAACGACCCTGGGTCACGGTGCCGACATCATCGAAGCCGATCCCGTGTTCCAGGATGTCCTTCAGTTCGGCCGCGGTGACCGTCAGCAGGCTCAGGCCGTTGTTGAAGCTCAGCGCATTCGAGATATCGAACTCGCTGATATCGCCATCGTTCTTGCCCGCGGCCGGGATCGCCGCCGGCGGCGTGCGCTCGGCATCCGCCGGATCGTTCGTCCCCGGCGGCTGCGTCACCTCGCCGATGTCGTCACGAATGCCGCCACCGTTCTTCAGCGAGATCGCGACCGCCGGTTCCACCGACTGCGCGGTCATCAGGTTGGCGTCCGCGGTCAGGTTGCCCAGGTTGGTCTCCTGGGTGCGCACCGCGCCACGGACACCGTTCAGGTACACCGCCGTGTTGCCGAAGATGTTCGACTCGCGGGCGATGAGCACGTCGGAGACCGCATCGACGATCGCCTGCACGTCGGCGTTCGGGCTTGGACCACCCACGGCGATCACGCCCGCCTCATCCGTGGCGTAGGCGCCGTTGACCGTGTCGTCCAGCGTGTCCAGCGACAGCACGCCATCGGCGCTGAATCCGGCGACTAGCTGGCCGACGTAGCGGTAGTTGCCGTCGGTGTTGACGACCAGTACCGGCTCGCCACCGGCCGAGGTGTACTGCAACGGATAGGTATCCGCGGCGGTATCGCCCGCGCGCAGCGCATCGTTGCTGTCGGCGAGCAAGGTGTTGGAGCCGCCCGCGACGATGATGTCGACACCGTCCAGCAAGGTCGCCAGCGTCTGCTCGATCGCGATCTGCTGCATGTGCGCCAGCAGAATGACCTTGTTCACGCCGGCATCGGTGAGGGCCGTGACCGTCGGCTGAATCTCGTCGGCCAGGGCCTGGAGATCCGCCATGTTGGCCGCGTTGAACGGCATCGGGCTGATGCCGACGTCACCCGGCGAGGAGATCGTGCCCAGCGTTGGGGTCGTCGCACCCACGACGCCGATCTGCTCGCCACCCACGCTGATCACCACGCTGCCCGCGATGCTGTTGCCCTGCGGCGCGGCGCCATCGGCGACCACCAGACCGGACAGATTGGCGTCGGTCGAGAAGTCGAGATTGGTGGACAGATACGGGAAGGTCGCACCCGGATAGGTGTTGGTGCCGTCCGAATTCATCGCGACCAGCGTGGCGACCTCACCGGTGTTCAGATCGAACTCGTGGTTGCCGAAGGCCGACGCCTGGAAACCCATGGCGTTGGCGATCAGGATGTCCGCGCGACCGCCCTGCCCCGAATCCGGCAGACCCACCGCGGCCGCGAAATCGGCCGAATTCGACGCCGAGTAGAACGGGCCCGGAATGTAGTTGTCGCCGGACAGCAGCTTCAGCGTGTTGCTGAAGTCGTCCTCCAGCGCCGACAGCACCGCCGAGAAACGCGGGGCGTCATCGATCGCCGGACCACCGGCCTCGAAGTCGGCCGCATGCAGCAGCTGCAACTGGAAGCTGGCGTTGTCGTTCAGCGGGTAGGCATCGTCCACGTCAGCCACGCCGTCGTCGTCATCATCGGTGTCGGTGATGTCCGGTTCGCCGTCGCCATCGGTGTCCGTCTCCTCCGACAGCGTCGGGTCGTTGGGGAAGGCGTCATCGACGTCGTTGACGCCGTCACCGTCGGAATCGCCATCCAGCACGGTGTCACTGCGGGCGGTCACGTACTGGATGCGCGTGTCATCCGCCATGCCCGCATCCGCGGCGCCGAAGGCGTTGGCCGCATCCGGGAAGCTGGCCAGCAGATACTCGGCCAGCGCGTCCTGCTCGCTGTTGTCCGGTGCGAACGCGGCCGGGCCGGAAGGCGCCTGCTCAGACGACTGCGTGATGTCGACGCGATCGGGCGCGGACAGGCTGTCGAAGGGATAGCCATCACCCCCGCCGGCCAGGAAGTCCAGCGTCACCAGACGGAATGTGCGGCCCGGATCACCGACCAGTTGTCCGTCCTTGACGACCACGTCGCCAACCGTGCCGGCACCGGCGCCATCGGCATCCAGCACGACCAGCGACTGAATCCGCATGCCGTTGCCGGCACCCGCGGTGTCGCGTCCGGCGGCCGCCGGATCAAAGCTGAATCGGATGCCACCCACCTGCGGGAAACGCCCCTGGGTGACCGTACCCACGTCGGCGAAACCAATGGCGTATTCGAGGATGTCCCGCAGCTCGGCGGCGGTCACGGTGAGCAGGCTCAGACCATTGTTGAAGCGCAGCGCGTTCTGGATATCGAACTGGCTGATGTCGCCCTCGGCCTTGCCCGCGGCGGGAATCGCCGCCGGCGGCGTGCGCAAGGCGTCGGCGGGATCGTTCGTTCCCGGCGGTTGCGTCACCTCACCGATGTCGTCGCGGATGCCGCCACCGTTCTTGATCGAGATCGTCGCGCTTGCATCCACGGCCTGCGCGGCGGCCAGGTTGGCGTCCGCGCTCAGGTTGCCCAGGTTGGTTTCCTCGGTGCGCACCGAACCCCGCACGCCGTTGAGGTAGACCGACGTGTTGCCGAAGATCGCCGATTCGCGGGCGATCAGTACATCGGAAACGTCCTCGGCGATCGCGGCGACTTCCGCGATCGGGTCCGGATCACCCAGGTCGGCCACACCCTGCTCGTCGGTGGCGAACGCGCCAGAGAACACCGGGTCGATGGTGTCCAGCATCAGCTTGCCGTCGGCGTCGAAGCCGACAACGAGACGACCGACATAGCGGTAGTTGCCATCGGTGTTCACCACCGCGACCGGCTCGCCGGCGCCGGAGGTGAACAGCTTGGGATAGGTTCCGGCGGCGGTGTCGCCCGCGCGCAGGCGGTCATTGGCGTCCGCGAGAATGGTGTTCGAACCACCGGCGACGATGATGTCGACGCCGGACAGGCGCGAGGCCAGCGCCTCCTCGATCGCGATTTGCTGCATGTGCGCCAGCAGGATCACCTTGTCGATGCCGGCGCCGGTCAAGGCGTCAATGGCGGGCTGAATCTCGTCGGCCAGATCGTCGAGGCTGCTCGCGCTGGCGGCGTCGAAGTCCATCGGGCTGATGACGATGTCGCCGCCCGGGCTGGAGATCGTGCCCAGCGTCGGCGTCGTCGCGCCGACCACGCCGATCTGCTCGCCATCCACGGTGATCACGACACTGCCGGCGACACTGTTCGCCGCGGGCTCCATGCCATCGTCGGTCACCAGCGGGCCCAGGTCGGCATCGGCCGAGACGTCGAGGTTGGTCGACAGATACGGGAAGGCGGCGCCGGGATAGGTCAGCGATTCCTCGATGTTCTCGGCGATGACACCGGCCAGCACAGCCGGACCCAGATCGAATTCATGGTTGCCCAGCGCCGAGGCCTGGAAGCCCATGGCGTTCATCATCAGGATGTCGGCGCGACCGCCCTGGCCGGAGTTCGGCAGGTTCTGCGCGGCGGCGAACTGTTCCGAATCCGACGCCGAGAAGAACGGCCCCGGGATGATCACGTCGCCGGAGGAAAGCGTGATCGAGTGCTCGGGCATCTCGTCGCGCAGCTCGCGAAGCACGGCGGAGAAGCGCGGGGCATCGTCCACCGCCGGACCACCGGCCTCCATGTCGGCCGCGTGCAGCAACTGCAGGGTGAAGTCGGCGAGATTGACCAGCGTCGGCGCGGTCGGCAGTGCCGCAACGAAATCCGAAAGCGACGAGGTGAGACCGCTAACCGTATCGCTGGCGGCATTCACCCGGATGTCGGTCAGCGCCTGCAGCGTGCCGTCGCCCAGCAGCTTGCCGATGACCAGCGTGGACTCGTCCGCGCCGGCGGGCAGCATGGACGCGTCGTAGGGAACCGTGATGCGGACCGGGCGCTGGAACTGCGTACCGTCCGGGCCGATGTCGATGATCGGGCCGGCGGTACCCGCCGGTGCCGTCCGCGATGACACATCCAGCGTCACCGTGGCGTTGGCCGGAAGAGCGTTCGCACTGATCGCGATGGAAGCGCCCGCGCCATCCTGGCCGGCCGGGATGGTGACCGTGCCACCGCTGGCCGCGCTGACGGCCTGGCTCACGCCGGTGGTGTCGCCCGGCGGCGGATTGTCGGCGTCGATGTCGATCGTCGTGGGGTCACCACAGGCGGCCAGCATCAGTGCCAGCGCGAAAGGCAGTACGCGCAATCCGCGCGTCGAAGTCAGGTCTTTCACAGCATCCGTCTCCCTGGAAACCGAATGCACCACGCGGGGGCGTGATGCGATCCGGCCGCACGCTAGGGACGGAAGATGAATCGAAGGTGACGTTCGCTTAACAGTTTTGTGTCACGCCCGAACGGCGGGACGCGGGCGCCGGAGACCGGCACCATCCGGCGATGGAATTACTGTTCGAGCGGACCGATTTGCGCGGATGAGAAGCCCAGCGCTGACGCCAGCGACGGGTCCAGCTTGCGGGGCGACCCTGGCCGGGTGACGGCGAACTCGCCGGCGTAGTCCCAGACCGTCCAGCCGAATCCGGCCTCCTCGATCAACCGCCTGGCATCGCCAAGCCAGCGACGGCGATCGGCCTCCGGCGCCAGTTCGATCGCGCCGAACTCCGTGCACTGCACGGTGAGCCCGTGACGGGAAGCCCACTGCCTGACCATCTGGATACGGGTTCGCAGCTTGGCCGTGTCCCAGCGCTGATTGCCGTAATGCCCAATATGCGAACGGGCGCCGCCGTCGGCGCGTGCGATGGCCGCCTCCACCCCTTCCGGAGAGCTGGGATAGGGAAGACCGCGCATGCGTTGCCACATCTCCCAGCCCCAGTGCGCACCCTGGTGGGTGAAGTTGTGGGGCGTGTAGAAATGAAAGCCGTAGATCACATTGTCGTCGGGCAGCGGCGCCAGCATCGCCAGGTCGGTGGGATCGGAATAGTGCGCCCCGGTGACGACGATGCTCAGCCGCGGAGCGGCCCGTCGGAT
>NZ_CAXFCL010000351.1:0-18012 GCF_964000955.1 uncultured Abyssibacter sp. | reverse complement strand
GATCCAGTACATGAAGATCGAGCCCTACGGCCTGGTGATCCTGATCCTGCTGCTGGCGACCGGTGTGCTCGGTTTCCTGATCGGACCACCGATGGCCGGCCTGCGACACGCCCTGTTCCGAATTCTGGGAATTTCTCTGTGAGCAACGAACGACCTGTGATGCTGTCCGGAATCCAACCGTCCGGACATTTGACCGTGGGCAACTACCTGGGGGCGATTCGCAACTGGGTGCAGAAACAGGACGACTACGACACGCTGTTCATGCTGGTGGACCTGCATTCCATCACCGTCCGGCAGGACCCCGCCGCGTTGCGCGAGCGTTGCTACGAGTTCCTGTGCCTCTACATGGCCTGCGGGCTGGACCCGACACGCAACACGCTGTTCGTGCAGTCTCACGTACCCGCGCATTCGGAGCTCGCCTGGCTGCTGAACTGCTACACCTATGTCGGCGAACTCAACCGCATGACGCAGTTCAAGGACAAGTCGCGCAAGCACGAGGCGAACATCAATGCCGGGCTGCTGAACTATCCGGTGCTGATGGTCGCGGACATCCTGCTCTACCAGAGCGATCTGGTGCCGGTGGGGCAGGACCAGAAGCAGCACATGGAGCTGACGCGCGATGTGGCGCAGCGCTTCAATGCGATTTACGGTGACGTGTTCAAGGTTCCGGAGGTGTACATTCCGGAAATTGGAGCGCGCATCATGAGCCTGCAGGACCCCACCGCCAAGATGTCCAAGTCCGACACCGTGGAGTCGAACTTCATCACGCTGCTCGACGAGCCCAAGCGCATCGTCAAGAAGATCAAGCGTGCGGTTACGGATTCCGAGGCCGAGGTACGCTACGACATCGAAGCCAAGCCCGGTGTGTCCAACCTGATGAGCATGCTCGCGGCGGTTACCGGCAAGAGCTTCGCCGACATCGAGACCGAGTACGCCGGCAAGGGTTACGGCCAGTTCAAGCAGGACGTCGCCGACGCGCTGGTGGCCGAGCTGGAGCCGATCCAGGCGCGCTACGCCGAGCTGAGAGAGGACAAGGCCCATTTGAGCGATGTGCTGCGCCAGGGTGCGGCGGCCGCCGCCGAGCGTGCCGCCCCAACGCTGAAGCGGGCGCGCGAGGTGATCGGGCTGGTGCCCGCATGACCGAGACGGTCGTCGCCGAGCCGCACGACTGGACCGTCAAGGTCAATGGGCAGCCGCTGGTCGCCCTGCCCAAGGATTTGTACATCCCGCCCGACGCACTGGAGGTGTTCCTCGAGACATTCGAGGGGCCGCTGGATCTGCTGTTGTATCTAATCCGGCGCCAGAACATCGACATTCTCGACATCCCGGTCTGTCAGATCACCACGCAGTACATGGACTACATCCGGCTGATGCAGCACATGCGCTTCGAGCTGGCCGCCGAGTATCTGGTAATGGCGGCCATGCTGGCCGAGATCAAGTCCCGGCTGCTGCTGCCGCGTCTCGTGACCGAGGACGAGGATGAAGAGGACCCGCGTGCCGGGCTGGTCCGCCGTCTGCAGGAATACGAGCGCTTCAAGCAGGCCGCCGAAACCATTGACGCGATGCCGCGCCACGGGCGCGAATTCTGGAGTGCCGGCGCGCGGCCCGATCATGTCGACGTCCGCCCGGACCCTCCGCAGCCCAGCCTGCGCGAACTGCTGGAGTCATTGCGCGACGTGCTGCAGCGTGCGGAGCTGTTCGCCAGCCATGAGGTGGCGCGCGAACCGCTGAGCGTTCGTGAACGCATGGGACGGCTCATCGAGCTGCTTCGGGACCGTCAGCCAAAGCCGTTCGCGCTGCTGATCGACTTCGCGGAGGGACGCGCCGGCGTCGTCGTCTGTTTTCTGGCGGTGCTGGAGCTGGCGCGGACTTCGATGATCGAGGTTGACCAGTCGGATCCGGACAGCTTGCCGACGATTCGTCTGGCCGGACCGCAGGAGGCGGCGTGAGCGAGCAGGAATCGAGAGACGAGGGCGGCGCCGAGCTGACCCGTGACGAACTGGGCCGCGTGCTCGAGGCTGTGCTGCTGGCCAGCGATCAGCCGCTGTCGTTCGAGCGCCTGCAAGGCGTGTTCGACCCCGATGCGATTCCGTCGCGGGCACAGTTGCGCGAAGCCCTGGACTGGATCGCCGAACAGCGGGCCGACTCGGCGACGGAACTGACCGAGGTGGCGAGCGGCTGGCGGCTGCAGGTACGCGAGCGCTATGCGCCGTGGGTGGCCCGCCTCTGGCGGGAGAAGCCTCAGCGGTATTCACGCGCATTGCTCGAGACCCTTGCGATCATCTGCTACCGGCAGCCGATCACCCGTGGCGAGATCGAGGAGATTCGAGGCGTGTCGCTGTCCGCGACCATCGTTCGGACGCTGCTTGAGCGCGGGTGGATTCGCGAGGTCGGGCACCGCGAGGTGCCGGGTCGGCCGGTGTTGCTGGGCACGACACGTCAGTTTCTCGACGACTACAACCTCAAGTCGCTGGATCAGCTGCCGGCGCTGCCGGAGATCAAGGATCTCGACGCGCTGCATGCGGCGCTGGCACGGCTTGATCCGGATGGCGTCACCGCCGATGCGGCGGGCGCGGAGCCGGACGAACCGGAGGAGCAGACCGACGCCGGCATCGAGGATCAGCCCGTCGGTGACGATGACGACGGACGGGAGTCGGGTGAACGTCCGACCCGGTTGCCAACATGAGCGACGGCGAGCGCATTCACAAGTTTCTGTCCCGCGCCGGTCTCGGGTCGAGGCGGGAGATCGAGCGCTGGGTGCGCGAGGGCCGCGTGAAGGTCAACGGTCAGGTCGCGACGCTGGGGCAGCCGGTGACGCCGGCAGACCGGATCGCGGTCGATGGTCGTCGCATCGCCATGCGGGTTGCGACCGACGTGCCTTGCCAGGTGCTGATCTACCGCAAGCCGGCCGGCCAGATCGTCACCCGGAAGGATCCGGAAGGGCGCGACACCGTATTTCAGCATCTGCCGCGGCCCGGCCGTGGTCGCTGGGTCGCGATCGGCCGTCTGGACATCGCGACTTCCGGCGTCCTGGCCTTCACCACCGATGGCGAACTGGCGCAGCGTCTGATGCGTCCGCAATACAAGATTCCCCGCGAGTATTCCGTCCGGGTCTTTGGCGCTGTGACCGATGCGCATCTCGAGGCGCTGACCGCCGGCGTGGAGCTGGAAGACGGTCCGGCGCGCTTCGATGCGATCGAGATCGGTGGCTCGACCGGTGACAACCAGTGGTTTCACGTGACGGTGCACGAGGGGCGTAACCGCCTGGTGCGGCGGTTGTGGGAGAGCCAGGGACTTCAGGTCAGCCGGCTGATCCGCACGCGCTTCGGTCCGCTGGTGGCGGACAAGTCGATCCGCGCCGGGCATGGCCGGCTGGCAACGCCGGAGGAGGTCAGGGCCCTGCGTGAACTGGTCGGGTTGGGCGACACATCAGGCTGACGCTGGAGCAGCTTTTCCGCGATCTGCATGACGCCTACGGTCCGCTGGAGGACTGGTGGCCCGCGGAGTCGGCCTATGAGGTGCTGGTTGGCGCTTTGCTGATTCAGCAGTCTCGCTGGCAGCAGGTCGAGCGTTCGCTCGCCAGACTGCGCGAGGCGACCGCGCTGGACCCTCGAATCATCGCCGCAACCCCGGAGGCGCGACTCGCCGAATGGATTCGGCCGTCGGGGTTCAAGCGGCAGAAGGCGCGACGCCTGCGAGGGCTTAGTGGCTGGTGGTCGCAAACCGGTGGTCACGCCGGCCTGCAGTCCCTGACGACTCCGATGCTGCGGGATGCATTGCTGGCGCAGCCGGGCATTGGGCCGGAGACGGCGGATGCGGTGCTGCTGTACGGCTTCGATCGGCCCGTGTTCGTGATCGATGCGTACTTGCGGCGCCTGCTCGCCCGCATTGATCCGGAGTCCGCCCCCTCGGACGACACGACGTTGGCACGTCGGTGTCTGGATGCCTGTGCGCGGGATGCCGCGGCGAGTCGATGTCGGCATGCGCAGATTGTCGTGCACGCGCAGCAGCTCTGCCGCAAACGTCCGGCCTGCGAACGCTGCAGCCTGAAGGGCGGATGTGCCTACGCAGGATCCTCGATCGCCGCGAGTCGATAACCCATCTTCGGCACGGTGTGCAGCAACGGCTTGCTGAACGGGCGGTCGATGGCATTGCGCAGTGTGTAGATGTGCACGCGCAATGCGTCGGAATCCGGTGGATCATCACCCCAGACCACGGACTCCAGCGCGGAGCGTGACACCACGTCGGGCGAGCGTTGCATCAGCAGGGTCAGGATGCGGATATGAATGGGCGCGAGCTCGATGCGTTGGGTACCGCGCTTGACCTCCAGCGTGCCAAGGTCGAGCGTCAGATCGGAAATCTGCAACCGTTTCGATGCCGGCGCGGCCGAGCGACGGACCAGCGCCTTGACCCGCGCGTCGAGTTCCAGGATCGAGAAGGGCTTGGCCAGATAGTCGTCGGCGCCGGCGGCGAAGCCCTCGATCTTGTTTTCCACGGCGCCGCGCGCGGTGAGCATCAGCACCGGCGTGTAGCGTTCGCTGCGTTCGCGCAGCGCGCGGCAGACATCCAGGCCACTCATGCCGGGCAGCATCAGATCGAGAATGATGACGTCGTATTCGTTTTCCAGCGCCAGCTTCAGACCGAGTTCGCCGGTGCCTGCGGAATCAAGGACGAATCCTTGTGGTTCGAGTTGTCCGTAGATGAAGGCGGTGATGTCCTCGTCATCATCCACGACCAGGATGCTTGTGGGCTTGTCCCCATTCATCCCCAAATCCTTTGGGCTGAGTTACTTACATGTGTACGTTAACAGACCTTTCACTGCCCCGGTAACGGAATTTTGTGCGGCTGTGTCGCGGTCCGGTTCCGGCGGTCGTCCGCTTACGATGTCAGTGAATCCTGAACGAACCGGATCAGGTCCGCGGCCACGCGTTCCGGTGATTCCAGCTGGTCGGGCGCCAGGGCCGGAAAGGCAAGCCGGCGCAGCGCGGTCCACATCGGTGGTGGGGCGAAACCGAGCATCCGGACGCTGCTGGTGGCGTCCAGTTCCTGCGCCCAGCTGTCCTGCAATTTCCATAGCGCGCACTTCGACATGCCGTAGGCGCCCCAGAAGGCGTTCGAGCGCCTCGCATCCGCATCGTCCATCCACACCACCGCGGAGCGCCGTGCGGACAGCAACGGGAGCAGGGAACGGGTCATCAGCCAGGGCGCGGTGACGTTGACGTGCAGGGTCGTCGCCATGTCCTGCGGCTTGAGTTCATGCAGTGGCGTCAGACCGGTGAACTGCGCGGCGCAGTGGATCAGCACGTCCAGGCGACCGAATTCCGTGTCCAGCAGTGTCGCGACCTGGTCGTAGTCGTCGATACCCGCGCCGGCCAGGTTCAGCGGGAGCACCGCCGCATGAATTTCCGATACGTCGGCAATCGCCTCGGCAGTGTCTTCCAGCCGGCGTCGGCTGCGGCCGGCGACAACCACGCGCGCACCAGCGCGTGCGGCGGCGATGGCGGTGGCGCGACCCAGGCCGCTGCCGGCGCCGGTGATCAACCACACCGGCGGTTCGTTCGGGAGGGATGGTTTCACAGTGTCCGGAGCAGTTCGATGAGATCGTCGGGGCGTTCGACGTGGTGGTCGGCCTGCCAGTCCACGGGCGGCGCGACGTCATCCGGTACATAACCCCAGCCGACGGAGACGGTGGTCATGCCGGCGCGGCGCCCGGCTTCGATATCCGTCGGCGCGTCGCCGACATAGACGATGTCGGACACCGGCAGACCAAGCTGGTCCGCCGCGAGCAGCAGCGGCGCCGGGTGCGGCTTGCGCTCGCCAGCGGTGTCGCCGCCGATCAGCAGCGCGCAGTCGTGCAGCAGCGCTGCCTGGGGCATGGATTCCAGCACCTGCCGGGCCAGTGCCTCGAGCTTGTTGGTGACGATGCCCCAGCGCAGGCCGCCGGAGCGCAGCGATGCCAGCAGGACGTCTAGCTCGTCGAACAGCCGTGTTTCGGATGCGATGTCCTGCGCATAAATCTCCACGAGCCGTGTGGTCAGCTCGGTATCGTCGTCCAGTTCGCCGAAGGCCAGCCGGACCAGGCCGCGGGCGCCGCGCGACACGTAGCGGCGCATCACCTCCAGCGGAATCGGTTCGCGGCCCTGTTCGGAGAGCAGCGCGCTCAGTGCCCGGTGCAGGTCGGGTGCGGTGTCCAGCAGGGTACCGTCGAGGTCGAACAGCCAGGCCTTCATGATGCGGGCCGCGCGCGCAGGAAATAGTTGACGCTGACATCCGTCGAATGCAGCCGGTAGATCTGCGTGAGCGGGTTGTAGACCAGGCCGGTCATGTCCTGCACGGCCAGCCCGGCCGCGCGACACCAGCCAGCCAGCTCCGCCGGGCGGATCAGCTTTTCGTACTCATGGGTGCCCCGGGGCACCAGACGCAGTACGTATTCGGCGCCGACGATGGCGAAGGCGAAGGCCTTTGGTGAGCGGTTGATGGTCGAGAACAGCACCTCCCCGTCGGGTTTCACCAGCCGGCGGCAGGCGGCGACGATAGCCGCGGGTTCGGGTACGTGCTCCAGCATCTCCAGACAGGTGACCAGATCGAAGGTCCCGGGCATCGCCTCGGCCAGCGATTCCGCGCTGGATTCCCGGTAATCGATGTCCAGGCCGCCGTCCTCCGCATGCAGCCGCGCGGCGCCCAGCAAATCGGCGGACAGGTCGATCGCGGTGACCTCGGCGCCAGCCCGGCACATGGCTTCGGCGACGATGCCGCCTCCACAGCCGATGTCGGCGACGCGCAACCCCTTGAGAGGGCGGGTCTTGCGGATGTAGTCCAGCCGCAGCGGCGTGATCGCGTGCAGCGGCGCCATGGGGCCGTTCGGGTCCCACCAGCTTTCGGCCAACGCGTTGAAACGACCGAGTTCGGCCGGATCGGCATTCATGTTCATGCGGGTTCCTGCATGCGCTGCGCCCAGTGCGCCGCGCGGTTCATGATCTGTTCGGCGTCCAGGGTGCGGACGTTGCGGTGTTCGACGACGCGCTGGCCGGCGACCCAGACGTCGGTCACCTGTTCGCGACCGCAGGCGTAGACCAGTTGCGACACGACGTGATGCACCGGCCAGGTGTTCGGCTGGCGCAGCGATACCGCGATCATGTCCGCCGACTTGCCCGGTTCCAGCGAGCCGATGGTCTCATCCAATGCCAGCGCCCGCGCGCCGCCCAGCGTGGCCGCCCGCAGCGCCTGCTCGGCGGAGAACGCCGTGGCGCGCTGGTGGGTCAGCTTGGCCAGCATCGCCGCCGAGCGCATTTCCCCGAACATGTCGAGGTCGTTGTTGCTGGCGGCGCCGTCGGTGCCCAGCGCGATGTTGACGCCTTGCGCGAGCAGATCGTCCACCCGGCACTGGCCGCTGGCCAGCTTCATGTTCGACTCGGGGCAGTGGACCACCGACACGCCGCGCTGGGCGCACAGAGTGATCTCGTCGTCGTTCAGCGCGGTCATGTGCACGCCCATGAAGCCCGGCTTGAGCAGGCCCAGGGCGTCCAGGCGTTGCAGCGGGCGCTGGCCGGTGGCGCGGAAAGCTTCCTCGACCTCGAACGCGGTTTCGTGCACGTGCATCTGCACCGGGCGGTCGAGTTCGTCCGACAGCGTGCGGACCCGCTCCAGCGGCGCATCGGAGACCGTGTAGGGTGCGTGCGGCGCGAACATGGTGGTGACCAGGGGCATGTCGCGCGTGGCGTCCTGGACCGCGAGTCCCTTGGACAGGTATTCGCTGGCGTCCTTGGCCCAGGCGGTCGGAAAGTCGATCAGGATCATGCCGACCACCGCGCGGATGCCGGCGGCATCCGCGGCCTGGGCAATGCCATCCGGAAAGAAGTACATGTCGGCGAAGCAGGTCGTGCCGCCCAGCAGCATCTCCAGCATCGCCAGCCGGGTGCCGTCGCGTACGAAGGATTCGGACGCGAAACGTCCCTCGGTGGGCCAGATGTGCTGCTCCAGCCATTCCAGCAAAGGCAGGTCATCGGCGATGCCGCGCATGAGGCTCATGGCCGCGTGCGTGTGTGCGTTGACCAGCCCCGGCATCAGCACGTGATCGGGCAGGTCGATGTGCTCCACCGCCTCGATGTCGGCGAGCGCGTCGGGCGGCGCGATGGCCGTGATCCGCCCCTGATCCAGGGCGAGTCCGTGACCTTCGAGCACCGTCATCGGCTGGATGGGAACCAGCCATCGCGGCGTGACCAGGGTGTGCACTTGCACGATGAGCGTTTCCGGTTGGGCGTAGGCAGAAACTCCGCGACCTGAGACCATGTGCCCAGTGTGTCGAGACGGAGCCCGTCGATTGCCTGAAAGCATAGCAAAGGGGTGCCCGGAACCGGTTCGGTGGACCGGCCGGACGCTGCGCCTGCTGGACCAGCGATACCTGCCCGCGAGAGAGTCCTACGTCGATTGCGAGTCCGCGGACGACGTTGCTGGCGCGATCACCGACATGGTGGTGCGTGGCGCCCCGGCGATCGGTGTCGCCGCCGCTTTCGGACTCGCGCTGGCCGCGCGTGCGGACGATGCGACGGTGGCGGGTCTGGCGCTGGCCGGCGAAGCGCTGAAGCAGGCGCGGCCCACGGCGGTGAATCTGGCCTGGGCGGTCGACCGCGTGCTGGGGCGCTGTCAGACCGAGTCCAGTCTCGCCGCCGACGTGCTCGCCGAGGCCCAGGCGATCCAGGCGGAGGATCTTCGAGCCAACCACGCGATGGCCCGGCACGCCACCGAATGCCTGCAGGGGCGGGTGAATGTCTACACCCACTGCAACACCGGGTCGCTGGCCACGGCGGGTTTCGGTACTGCGTTGGGGGTCATTCGCCAGCTCAAGGCGGAGGACCGGCTCGGCGAGGTTTACGTCGGGGAGACGCGACCCTGGCTGCAGGGGGCTCGTCTGACGGCCTGGGAGCTGGCCATGGATGGCATTCATCCAACGCTGGTGGTGGACTCCGCCGCGGCCAGCGTCATGCGGGCGGGACGGGTTGACGTGGTCATCACCGGGGCCGACCGGATCACGGCGGACGGCGGTGTTCTGAACAAGATCGGAACCTACGGCCTGGCGGTCCTGGCGCGACATCACGGGCTGCGCATGATGGTCGTGGCACCGATGTCCACCGTGGACATGGATTCGACCAGCGCATCGCAGATCGAGATCGAGCAGCGTCCGCCGGATGAGGTCACGACCTGGGCGGGCCAGCGCCATGCTCCGCAGGACGTGGCGGTGTTCAATCCGGTGTTCGATGCGACTCCCTATGCGCTGATCGACTGGATTGTCACGGAGCAGGGGGTTTTCAGGCCCGCGATTGCCTGAACGGTCACGCCGCCCATCAGGGATCGACCAGCGTTTCCGCAACACGCTCTGGTAAACTCTCGCGCCCCCGCGAAAGTGGCGGAATTGGTAGACGCGCTGGATTTAGGTTCCAGTGGGGAAACCCGTGGGAGTTCGAGTCTCCCCTTTCGCACCAGGTTTCACATTCCGGCCCGCGATCGCGACCGGTTCACAACAAGCAGACAGCAAGCATGGACGTATCCGTAGAGCATTCCGAAGGCCTCCGTCGTCGACTGAGCGTCGAAATCCCGGCTGATCAGCTGGAGCAGGCGGTCACCAGCCGTATCCGCAAGCTGGGTCAGCGCGCTAAGGTGCCGGGGTTCCGCCCGGGCAAGGTGCCGATGAAGGTGTTGCAGCAACGCTATGGCGACGCCGCGCGCGCCGAAGCGGTGGAGGAACTGCTGCGCGCGACGTACCCGCAGGCCATCGAGAAGTCCGAGCTCAAGCCAGCCGGGTTTCCGACGTTCGACATTCAGGCCGAAGTCGTCGGTGAGCCGCTGAAGTACACCGCCAGCTTCGAGGTGTTCCCGGAGATCACGCTGTCCGGCCTGGACAGCATCCAGGTTGAGCGGCCGACCGTGGAGATCGGTGACGACGACGTCGAGCGGACGCTGGATACGATTCGCCAGCAGCACAAGGTCTGGAAGCCGGTGGAACGTGCCTCGGAGACCGGTGACAAGGTCAAGCTGGACTTCCTCGGCAAGCTGGATGGCGAGCCCTTCGAGGGCGGCAAGGCGGAGGACCAGGAGGTCGAGCTGGGTTCCGGTCGCTTCATCCCCAGCATGGAAGAGGCGCTGGTCGGATTGACGGCCGGTACCGAAACCACGATCGACGTGGTTTTCCCCGACGACTATCAGGCGGAAAATCTGAAGGGCAAGCAGGCGCAGTTCGACGTCAAGATTCACAGCGTCGAAGCCGGAGAGGATCCGGCGCTGGACGATCCCGAACTACTCAAGCAGCTCGGGGTCGAGGAATCGGCGGGCGAGGCGGGTCTGCGCGAGAAGATTCGAGAGCAGCTGGGGCGTGAGCGGGACAAGGCCGCGGCGACTCGGGTCAAGGAACAGGTGATGGATGGCCTGCTGGCCGCCAATTCCATCGACGTGCCGGAGGCGATGGTCGACGAGGAGATACAGCGGATGCGACAGGAGGCGGTGCAACGCTTCGGCAACATGCCGAACAATGACCCGGATGCCCTGGCGCGCATGCTGCCCGATGACCTGTTCAGGGAAAACGCGACCAAGCGCGTGTCCCTGTCCCTGCTGATCTCCGAAGTGATCAAGGAGAAGGACGTCAAGGTCGAGGATGAACACGTGGATGCGGTGATCGCTCGCTACGCGTCTGAACTCGCGGACAGCGAACAGGCGATGCAGTACTATCGATCCCAGCCGCAGATCATGCAGCAGTTCCAGGCTCTGGCCATGGAAGAGCGTGTCGTTGACACCCTGTTGCAGGATGCGAAGGTCACGGACAAGCCGGTGAGCTTCGACGAGCTGATGAACCCGAATGCCGAGAACGCTGAATGAATGAACGCGCTCTGAATCTGGTCCCGATGGTCATCGAGCAAACCCCTCGCGGGGAACGCTCGTTCGACATCTATTCACGGCTGCTCAAGGAGCGTGTCGTGTTCGTGGTCGGACCGATCGACGATCACATGGCCAATCTGATCGTTGCGCAGTTGCTGTTCCTGGAGTCCGAGAATCCGGACAAGGACATCAATCTCTACATCAATTCGCCGGGAGGTTCGGTGACGGCCGGCCTGTCGATCTACGACACGATGGAATTCATCAAGCCGCATGTCGCGACCATGTGCATCGGCCAGGCGGCCAGCATGGGCGCGGTGTTGCTCGCGGGTGGGGCGAAGGGCAAACGCTTCGCGCTGCCGCATTCGCGGGTGATGATTCACCAGCCTCTGGGCGGCTTCCAGGGGCAGGCGACCGACATCGAGATCCATGCCAAGGAAATCCTGTTCATCCGCGAGCGGTTGAACGAGATTCTGGCCCGTCACACCGGCCAGGATCTGGAGAAGATTTCCAGGGACACGGACCGGGATTTCTTCCTGTCGGGAGAAGGCGCGAAGGAATACGGTCTCATTGATGAGGTTCTGGATCGGCGGCCCGGCACGGAAACAGGGTCCACCTGAACGCGACTGTCGGGTCCGGATCTTGCTTGACATTCTGCGACCGCCCGCGGCCTTGCCACGGACCGGTTGACGAGACGAAACGACGAAACGCTGATGGCAAACGAATCGAAAAACGGAAATGGTCGCGTGCTGTATTGCTCCTTCTGCGGAAAGAGCGAGCACGAGGTGCGCAAGCTGATCGCCGGACCCTCCGTGTTCATCTGCGATGAATGCGTCGAGCTTTGCAACGACATCATCCGCGAGGAGTTGCAGGCGAAGCCGGTTAACCAGGGTCTGCCCAAGCCGCACGAGATCAAGGCGGTACTCGACGAGTACGTGATCGGGCAGGAGGCGGCCAAGAAGGTTCTGGCCGTGGCCGTCTACAACCACTACAAGCGCCTGGGCGCCAAGGGTGTGGATGATGGCGTCGAACTGCAGAAGTCCAACATCCTGCTGATCGGCCCGACCGGTTCCGGCAAGACGCTGCTGGCCGAGACGCTGGCGCGGTTGCTGGATGTGCCGTTCGCGATCGCCGATGCGACGACGCTCACCGAAGCCGGCTATGTTGGCGAGGACGTCGAGAACATCATCCAGAAGCTGTTGCAGAAGTGCGACTACGAGGTTGAGAAGGCGCAGCGCGGCATCGTGTACATCGACGAAATCGACAAGATCTCGCGCAAGAGCGAGAACCCGTCGATCACCCGCGACGTCTCCGGCGAAGGCGTGCAGCAGGCGCTGCTCAAGCTCATCGAGGGCACCATGGCTTCGGTGCCGCCGCAGGGCGGCCGCAAGCATCCGCAGCAGGAATTCCTGCAGGTCGACACCTCCGGCATCCTGTTCATCTGCGGCGGCGCGTTTGCCGGACTGGACAAGGTCATCCGTGATCGTTCGGAGAAATCCGGCATCGGCTTCGGTGCGGACGTGAAGTCCCGCGACGACAACCGGGACCTCGGCGAGGTGCTGGCCAACGTGGAGCCGGAAGATCTGGTTCGCTACGGGCTGATCCCCGAGTTCGTCGGCCGCCTGCCGGTGGTCGCCACGCTGGAGGAACTGGACGAGGACGCATTGATCTCGATCCTCCAGGAGCCGAAGAACGCGCTGACCAAGCAGTACGCCAAGCTCTTCGACATGGAGAACTGCGAGCTCGAGTTCCGTGAGGAAGCGCTGCGCGCCGTCGCCGCGAAGGCCAAGGAGCGCAAGACTGGCGCACGCGGCTTGCGGACCATTCTGGAACGCATCCTGCTGGATGTGATGTACGACCTGCCGTCGATGGAAAACGCGGCCAAGGTGGTTGTTGATGATGCGGTGGTTCGCGGTGACGCGCGCCCCTACATCGTCTACGAAAACCCGAAGGAATCCCTTCCCGAGGCATCGAGCGTCAAGTCGTCTGCCTGACACTCGGCGCCGGGTTGCCGATCGGCGCTTGAAAGCGCGCTGATCGGTCGCATTTAGTGGGCAGTCGAGAAACAGGCATACGCATGTCCGAAGAACAGCAAGTCCCCGTCCTGCCATTGCGCGATGTGGTGGTGTATCCCCACATGGCGATTCCCCTGTTCGTGGGGCGGGACAAGTCGGTCAACGCGCTGAACGCGGCGATGGCCGATGACAAGAAGATCTTGCTGGTCGCGCAGCGGGAGGCGGAGACCGACGACCCGGGGCTGGAGGATGTCTACGAGGTCGGCACGCTCGCCAGCATCCTGCAGCTACTGAAGCTGCCCGACGGCACCCGCAAGGTGCTGGTCGAAGGCACGGAGCGGGCACGGGTCACCAGCTTCACCGAGCGCGAGGACGGTTACGTGGTCGCCGACTACGCGCCGTTCGACGAACGTGACGAGGACGATACCCGCGAACTGGATGCGCTGGTGCGCTCCACGCTCGGACTATTCGAACAGTACGTCAAGCTGAACAAGAAGACGCCGGCCGAGTTGCTGCCGTCGCTGACCAGCATGGACGATGCAGGCCGCCTGGCCGACACCATCGCGGCGCATCTGAGCCTGCGGCTGGAAGACAAGCAAACCATTCTCGAGGCGGACAGCCCTCGCGCCCGTCTCGAGCACATCGTCGCCCTGATCGAGGGCGAAATCGACATACTCCAGATCGAGAAGCGCATCCGTGGCCGCGTCAAGCAGCAGATGGAGAAGTCTCAGCGCGAGTACTACCTGAATGAGCAGATGAAGGCCATTCAGAAGGAACTCGGCGAGATGGAAGACGCGCCGAACGAGATGGAGGAAATCGAGAACAAGATCGAGAAGGCCGGCATGCCCAAGTCGGTGAAGGCCAAGGCGACCGCCGAGTTCAACAAGCTCAAGATGATGTCGCCGATGTCGGCCGAAGCGACGGTCGTGCGCAACTACCTGGATGCGCTGACCGGCGCGCCGTGGAAGAAACGGACCAAGACCCGGATCGACGTCGAGCGTGCGCAACAGCAGCTGGACGAGGACCACTACGGTCTCGAGTCCGTCAAGGAACGCATCCTCGAATACCTGGCCGTGCAGAGCCGGGTGCGCAAGCTGCGCGGTCCGATTCTCTGCCTCGTGGGCCCGCCGGGCGTTGGCAAGACCTCGCTGGGTCAGTCCATCGCGCGGGCGGTGAATCGCAAGTTCGTCCGGATGAGCCTGGGCGGCGTGCGCGATGAGGCCGAAATTCGCGGTCACCGGCGCACCTACATCGGCTCGATGCCGGGCAAGATCGTGCAGAACCTGACCAAGGTCGGGGTGCGCAACCCGCTGTTCCTGCTCGACGAAATCGACAAGATGGCGATGGACTTCCGCGGCGATCCCGCCTCGGCGTTGCTTGAAGTGCTGGATCCCGAACAGAACAACACCTTCAACGACCATTACCTTGAGGTCGACTTCGACCTGTCCGACGTGATGTTTGTCGCGACGGCCAACACGCTGAACATTCCGGGCCCGCTGCTGGACCGGATGGAAGTGATTCGGCTGCCCGGCTACACCGAGGACGAGAAGGTCAATATCGCCCAGCGCTACCTGCTGCCCAAGGCGATCAAGGACAACGGCCTGGATGACGAGGAACTGTCGGTGTCGGAGGGCGCGATCCGCGATGCCGTCCGGCTGTACACGCGTGAGGCGGGTGTCCGGAATCTCGAGCGGCTGATGAGCAAGATCGCGCGCAAGGTGGTCAAGCAGCTGGTCGAGGACCCGAAGCGTGGTCCGATTCATGTCACCGTGCGCAATCTGACCACCTATCTCGGCGTGCCGCAGTTCCGTTTCGGTCAGGCTGAAGAGGAAAACCGTATCGGGCAGGTGACCGGCCTGGCCTGGACCGAGGTCGGCGGCGAGTTGCTGACGGTGGAGACCGCGGTGGTGCCCGGCAAGGGGAGGCTGACGCATACCGGCAGCCTCGGCGACGTGATGAAGGAATCGGTGCAGGCGGCGCTGACGGTCGTGCGCAGTCGCTCGGCCACGCTGGGCGTTGCGCCGGATTTTCAGCATGAGATGGATATCCATGTTCACGTGCCCGAGGGGGCGACGCCGAAAGATGGTCCGTCCGCGGGTATCGCGATGACCACCGCACTGGTCTCTGCGCTGACGAAAATTTCGGTGCGCGCCGATGTGGCAATGACCGGAGAGATCACGTTGCGGGGCGAAGTTCTGCCCATCGGCGGATTGAAGGAAAAACTGCTGGCGGCGCACCGTGGTGGCATCAAGACGGTGGTGATCCCGCACGAGAACACCAAGGACCTCGCCGACATTCCGGCCAACATCAAGAACAAGCTGAACATCGAGCCGGTGCGCTGGATCGACGACGTACTCAAGCTGGCGCTGGAGCATCTTCCGGAGCCGGCGGAATCCGATCCCCCGCCGTCGGCGACTACCGAGGGCGGAAAGGAGTCGGTCAGGGCCCATTGATCGAAAAAGTACCGAAAAACCGCGTCATTTCGCGGTTTTTCGGTTGACGCTGTTCTCCTGGCACTGCTATAAAATGCCCCAAGCCCGAGGCTCGGGCGAGTCAGGTTTCAAGGGACGGAGAACACACAGCCGGTCAGGGACGTCGACCGAAACTCCAGCAGCTGGGCCGCTGCGTCGGTAAGACTTTCTAATCACATCGCCCTTGAAAATCTTCATGAGTGTGATGCAACGGAACGCATCCACCACAACTTACATACCTTTGAGTTAGAGGGGATCCTCCTACTATGAACAAATCCGAACTCGTCCAGGCAGTTTGCGAATCGGCCGACCTGTCCAAAGCTGACGCTACAAAGGCTGTTGATGCAGTGTTCGATGGCATCACCGCTGCCCTGAAGAAGAATGACAAGGTGTCGCTGGTTGGTTTCGGTACCTTTGCCGTTCGTGATCGCGCTGCCCGCACCGGCCGCAATCCGAAGACCGGTGAGACCATCGAAATCTCCGCGGGCAAGACGCCTGGATTTAAGGCTGGTAAGGCGCTGAAAGACGCGATAAAATAACCCGCGTCGGGCAGGTGCCCAGCGAGAACCCAGACGGTCTACCGTCTGGGTTTTCATTTCAGGGTGCTTAGCTCAGCTGGTAGAGCGTCGCCCTTACAAGGCGAATGTCGGCGGTTCGATCCCGTCAGCACCCACCAGTTTAACGAGCAGATTTTCAGTTTCGCGGAGCGGTAGTTCAGTTGGTTAGAATACCGGCCTGTCACGCCGGGGGTCGCGGGTTCGAGTCCCGTCCGCTCCGCCATTTTCGAACCGGCGCCTTAGGGCGCCGTTTCTTTATCCGGCTCCAGTGTCCCTTGACAGATTCCTTGCATGTCAGAGCCCCGAAAATCGTTCAGGACAAGGCGCCTGTTGCGGCGGAGGGTCGCTCCCTTCGCAAGACAGGCAACGCAGTCATCGGCGATTTGCGGCGCTTTCTTCGGGCACGCCGGGCCACCTGATCGGCCATGTTGCACTCACTTGAATTGGCGACAGCCAGTCCTGCGCTCGCGCGCCTTGCCGGAACATCCGGCCTGGCGGGCTGACGCGCGGGGAACATCTGTCGAGGGACACTAAGCTATGTTGCAGTCAATCCGAGAGTCCACGTCCGGGCCGTTCGCCTGGATCGTCGTCGCGATCATCGTCGTTCCCTTTGCGTTCTTCGGCATCGAGACGTTCCGCTCCGGGGGCGGTGACGGCACCGTCGCCAAGGTCGGGGATCGGAAGATCACCCAGCGAGAGTTGCAGGCTGGATACGAGCAGCGCTATCAACGCCTGCAGTCAATGATGGGTGACAGCTTCGACCCGTCGCTGATCCAGGGGCCGCAGTTCCGCCGTCAGGTGCTCGACGACATGATTCGCGAACAGGTCGTCACCCAGTACGCCAAGGACTCCGGATTGCGCGGAACCGATCAGGCGGTGTTCGAGTATCTGCGGGAGATTCCCGCGTTTCTGGTTGATGGTGAGTTTTCGCCGCAGGCCTATCGCGACACGCTCTCCGCCAACCGCCGTCAACCTGAGGAGTTCGAGGCCCAGGTCGCGGATTCCATCGCCATTGATCAGTTGCAGCAGGGCCTGCTGGAGTCGGCCTGGGTCGCTCCTGGCGAGGTGGATCTGGCCTACCGGATTGATCACCAGCGGCGCCGCTTCGAACAGGTCATGATCAGCCTGGGCGATTTTCGCGAATCCGTCGAGATCGCGGATGACGCTGTTCGCGAGCGTTACGAAGCGCAGGCGGACCGGTTCACCACTCCGGAACGGGTGAAGCTTGCCTACATCGAGGTAAACCAGTCGCAGCTGGCGCCCGAGGACGCGCCGTCCGAGGAGGTGCTGCGCGAGGTTTACGAGCAGCAGAAAGGGCGCTTCACGACCGCGGAAGCACGCAGGGCTTCGCATATTCTGATCAAGATGGACGAACGGTCCTCTGACGAGGCCCGCTCGCTAGCGGCGACCGCGCGCGCACGGATCGTCGATGATGGCGAGGCCTTCGCCGATGTCGCTGCGGAGCTCTCCGAGGACGCGGGCTCCGCGAACAGCGGAGGTGATCTCGATTGGGTGGAACGCGGCGTCATGGTTCCGGCCTTCGAGGACGCCCTGTTCGCGATGGAGGCGGGCGCCGTGAGCGACCCCGTGGAGACCGAGTTCGGCTGGCACGTCATCAAGCTCGAGGAAGTGCGGCCGGAACAGACCAAACCCTTTGAGGACGAGACCGTTCAGGCGCGCATTCGTGAAATTCACGCGCGCGACTCCGCGGGAGAACAGTTTCAGCGTCTGACTGAAGAGCTGGAGGCATTGGCTTACGAGTCGGTGGATTCGCTGGAGCCGGCCGCCGAGGCCACGGGACTCGCCGTCGAGTACACCGATTGGTTCAGCCGTGACGGTGGGCCCGGGATCGCGACCAACCCGGACGTGCTCGATGCGACCTTCTCTCAGCTGGTGCTTGAGCAGGGTGAGAACAGCCGCCTGATCGAGCTCGAGCCTGGCCGCGTGGTCGTGGTCCGGGTGGCGGACCGTCAGCCGGAAGAGCAGAAGCCGTTCGAGGCGGTGGAAGCGCAGATTCGCGCGGAACTGATCAACGAAGCGGCTCGGCAGGAGGCACAGGCCGTGTCCGAGGCGCTGCTGACGTCGCCGCGTGACACGGGTGCCATG
>NZ_CAXFCL010000350.1:0-5435 GCF_964000955.1 uncultured Abyssibacter sp. | reverse complement strand
CAAGTCAAACCCAGTGCATTGATCGATGCCCTCGATAACATAGAGCTTCTTTTTATGAATAACCGTGCGCCCCAATAAAACTCCACCATAAGGTTCCAACTCGTGTCGTGGCCGCCTCCAGACCACCTGTCCGGACTGAATATTTCTAACGGTAAAGTAATCCGCCTCCTCGTCGAAAGCCCCATACACGCCCAACATCACCTCCGGATCCACGGCCCTATAATACAAGCGGTCTGTCTCCACTGACTCGATCGTGACATTTTTATTGTGCACGTCCGCCCAAAGAAGATAGTAATTTTCAGATTCTTCTCTAGCAGGAATCAGAAATCCATTCTCCGTTTCAATAATACCCGCCCGAGCATACCTCAGGCCATCGCCATAAGCGTACGGGTCCAGAATCACTTCACCTGTTTCCCGGGAAAACACGATGCCGCCCGCACAGAGATACTTTTTATTCACAACAGCATTTTCAAGCGGGAAGACTCCAGGGTATTCTAGCTTCCATACCACCTCCCCATCCGCTAGACGGACAGCGACAACATGCATTTCCAGCGTTGTCAATGGACCACGTTTGCCGGGAATATAGATTACACCCTCACAGATGACGGGAGTTCCTCCAAAATATACGTTGTCACTATAAAAGCCTTCGAAATACCAATTCTCCTTCCGCGCGCTTGGCACCGACATCTCACCTGAATTCTCAACGACACGATTTGTACCAAGGTTGCAATGATTACAAGACCAATCCATTTTGTAGCCTGTTTAATTAATAAATGGAGGAATCATCAAACCCGTTCCGTCCACTACAGTTAAAATACTGTCAATCGCCGCATCGTCCGACGGAAATTCATTCCCCCTCAAGAACGAATAAACACCATCCCTCAGCTCATGCGTCGCCTCGTCAATACGCCCGCGATAAGATTGTCCCATCAGAAAATAGGTTAGGCCAGCACCGGAGTCTTCATATTCATCAAGCCAAATGATTTTACCCAATCTCTTACTTTCCGTTGCGTCCCATAATTTTGACACCTTCGCATTCAGGTGAGATTCAAGCTGATCAAAATTCGTGAGGGTTGAAACATCTTTTCGATTCTGCACCTTCACTTCTGTGAACTGGTTGGGTGCCGATCCGCCAACCCCTTCTCCCCTATGCGAAAAATCAACGCCCGGCCCATCAACCTCCGGGTTGCTTGGTTTTGGAGATCGATCCGTGATATCCACCGACGCCTTGTTGACATTGGGCACGTCAACCACGATCCCATAGCAATCCGTGCGTGTCTCGATACATTGCCGTGCGATGGATTCGCCCATCAGGCCAACCATATTGCCTTGATCGCCTCCGCTCATACGGGCCATGTACGAGCGATACATGCGCAGTCCTTCCACATCGTCCGCATCGGGAATGCCCGGCTTGTTCAGCACTTGAATGAAGAAATCGAGGTTGCTCACGGTCTCACCGGGCGGACCAACGCGCTGACCATCCACGTAAACACCCGCCTGATCACCCATGGCTCTGGCAAAACTTCTCGTGCTTTCGGTTGCACTGTCCAGGTTCCTGACCACACCGGCTATCATGCCGTTCAGGGCGTCTCCGGCACCGGCGTTGTCCATATCCGCCAGGATTCGCGCCGTGCCAGGACTCATATCAATTCCTGCCCGCCGAAGGCGGCCGATCCTGCGCAATGTCTTTTTGGCGATTGCTAGAGAGTTGTCTCCGTACCGCGCGGTGTCGACCACCTCGCGCATCACATCGGTGATTTCACCGAGACTTCGGCACGGCTGGCGCGCGGCGTAGGCATTGGGTCCGAACAAGCCTTCCGCGGCCAGTTCCAGCGTCCTGGCGCCCCAACCAGTCGACTGATTCGAGAGGGATGCGCTTTGAATGCCGCAACTCGCCCCCGCCAGCAGGATATCGATATAGATCTGCAGGTCATCGAGGCTACGCACGCTTCGGACAAAGAATGCACGCACCGACTCCGCCGAATGCGTCACCAACTCCGTCACCCCGGCGGCAAATCTCGACATCTGGCGCAGCGCTTCGGTCGAATCGGTGATCATCAGCCGAACTTGACGAAACACGAAGACCACCGTGGCCCGGACCAGCCCCAGAATCGCCCGGATGTCGTTGATGAAGAATTCCCGGAACAGGGTCCTGAGCGACAGCAGGCCCGCCCGCATGGGTGCCAGCGTGGTCCCGCCGGTAAAGACGATGCTGGTCACGGTCAGGGCCACACCGATCGCCGCAAAAGCCAGTTCGACGGAGTCGACTTCCCCATGGGAATGGGGTCAGGTCTTGCAATACGACACGCAGCGGACCAACCGCTCCGATCAAATCTACCGGAGAAACACTCGCGCGCAGAACCTGCCTCCATCTTTCCCCGGACAACCCCGTCATTGCACGGCTTCCGACACATCTATCCCGCTTAACCCATAGCAAGTGGTCAGACTAGAAAAGATCCACCTGCCCCAGGCCAAGCACCCGCTTGACCGGCGCGAAGCTGCGGCGATGCAAGGGGCTGGCACCCAAGCGTTCCAGCGCCGCGAGGTGGGCGGGTGTCGGGTAGCCCTTGTGCCCCGCCAGTCCGTAGCCGGGGTGGGCCTGATCCAGTTCGATCATGGCGCGATCACGAGCGACCTTGGCGAGTATGGAGGCCGCACCAATGGCTGGCTCAATGGCATCACCCCCGATGACCAGACGGGTTTCGCAGTCGAGTCCCGGGTCGCGGTTGCCATCGACCAGCGCGCGTGTGGGCCGAATTTCGAGGCCCGTGACGGCACGCCGCATCGCCAGCAGTGACGCCTGGAGGATGTTGAGCTGGTCGATCTCCTCGACACTGGCTTCGGCGATGCACCAGGCGGCGGCGTGTTCACGGATGATGTCGAACAAGGCCTCGCGGCGCTTTTCGGTCAGTGCCTTGGAATCCGCCAGGCCGTCGATGGGCCGGGACGGGTCCAGGATCACGGCCGCGGCGACCACGGGGCCGGCCAGCGGACCGCGCCCAACCTCGTCGACGCCAGCAACCTGCTCGGTCACGCCAGCAGTTCCAGCACGGCGTCGGCCGCCTCGGCATCGGCATTTCTGGCGAGTTGCTCATGAACGGCGGCGAACTGCCGGGTCTGCGCCTGAGCATAGGCAGGCTGGGTCAGCAGCAGATGGGCAGCGCCCGTCAGCATGTCAGCCGTCGCGGCGCCCTGAAGCAATTCGGGCACGGCGGGGTCGTCCGTGAGCAGATTGGGCAGCGAGACATGTGGCGACTTCAGCAGGCCGGCGTCGAGCAGCAACCATGCCGTCAACGCGTTGGTGGCGTAGGCGACCACCATCGGTCGCTGGACCAGCAGCGTCTCCAGCGTCGCGGTACCCGAGGCGATCATCACGACATCGGCGGCAGCCATGGCCGTCTGCGACTCGCCGTCGACGACGGTGAGCGGGAGGTCGAACCCGCGTGTCAGCTCATCCAGCCGGGCTCTCGCCTTCGGGTTGGCGGCCGGCAGCACGCAACGCAGGTCGGGATGCCGCTTGCAAAGCGTCGTGGCCGCCGCGAGAAATGCGGGCGCGAGCCGATCGATCTCGGAACCGCGACTGCCCGGCAGCAAGGCCAGCACGCGACCGGCGCCCTCCATGCCGAGCCGCGCTCGTGCAGCCGTACGATCCGGATCGGCCTGAATCGCGTCGGCCAGAGGATGGCCGACGAACCGGACCGGGATGCCACTGTCGCGATAAAACGCAGCCTCGAACAGAAACAGCGTCAGCATCAGGTCCACGGAGCGGGCGATACCCTTCACCCTGCCCTGACGCCAGGCCCACACCGAAGGACTGACGTAATGCACCGTCTTGATGCCACGGGCGCGCAGACGACGCTCCAGACCGAGATTGAAATCCGGCGCGTCGATGCCGATCACGACGTCGGGCTGGCGTTGGATGATCTGCTCGATCAGCGTCTTGCGAAACCGCATCAGGCGCGGGACTTCCTTCAGGACCTCGACCAGCCCCATCACCGACAGCACATCGATGCTGGCCAGCGATTCGCAACCGGCGGCGTCCATGCGCGGGCCAGTGACACCGAAGACCTCGACATCCGGCACGCGCCGTTTCAGCGCTTCGATCAGTCCGGCGCCGAGAATGTCGCCGGACGCCTCACCCGCGACGATGGCGATGCGCATCGTCCGTCCTATCTCTGCAGGCCGCGCTTCGAATCCTCGATGAACCGGATCATCGATGCGATATGCGTGTCCTGTTCGTGTTCCCGCAGTGCTTCCACCGCGTCCGGAAGACGGAGATCCCTGCGGTAGATCGTCCGGTAGGCGTCCTTGATCAGCCGGATGGAGTCCTTGTCGAACCCACGGCGTTGCAGGCCCCGCGTGTTGATGCCACGTGGCACGGCCGGATTGCCATCCACCAGCACGAACGGCGGAACATCCCGATCCAGCCCGGAGGCGTAGCCGGTGAAACTGTGGGCGCCCAGCCGGCAGAACTGGTGGACCAGCGTGAAGCCGCCGAGGATGACCCAGTCCCCGATATGGACATGGCCGGCCAGGCTGGCGTTGTTGGCGAAGATGGTGTGGCTGCCGATCTGGCAGTCGTGGGCAACATGGCAGTACGCCATGATCCAGTTGGCGTCGCCGATCCGCGTGGCGCCGTCTTCCTTCAATGTCCCGCGATTGATCGTGACATTCTCGCGGATGACGTTGCGGTCGCCGATCAGCGTCCAGGTGTCATCATCTTCGGTGGCGGTCATGTCCTGCGAGATCTCGCCGACCGACGCGAACTGGTAGATCCGGTTGCCCTCGCCGATTCGGGTTTGCGCCCCGATGACGACATGAGGACCGATCCGGGTACCCGCGCCGATCTCGACCCGCGGCCCGACGATGGAATAAGGCCCGATCTCGGCCGTTTCGGCGATGCGGGCGGACGGATCGACGATAGCAGTCGAGTGTACGGTCATTCCGCCACGGACTTGGCCGCGCACATCAGCGTGGCCGTGCATGCGGTCTGCTCGTCCACCCAGGCGCGCGCCTCGAACTGCCAGATATCGCGTTTGTGACGCAGCACCTTGGCTTCCATCATCAGCCGATCACCAGGCGACACCGGCAGCTTGAAGCGAACCTTGTCGATGCCGGCGAAATAGAGAATGACGCCATCGGAGGCTCGCACTCCGGTCACCTCGGAGACCAGCAGCCCGCAGGTCTGCGCCAGCGCCTCGAGGATCAGCACCCCCGGCATCACCGGCTTCTGGGGGAAATGCCCCGGAAAGAACGGTTCGTTGTAGGTGACGTTCTTGAACGTCACGATGCGCGATTCACCATCGCACTCCACGACCCGGTCGACGAGCAGAAACGGGTACCGATGCGGCACCAGCTTCAGAATGTCATTGATATCGAGCTCACCCGCCACTGCCTGTTCCCCGCCCTGTTGACGATGCCGCCGGGTGATCACT
>NZ_CAXFCL010000349.1:0-23050 GCF_964000955.1 uncultured Abyssibacter sp. | reverse complement strand
CCCGCCGCCACCGTGCGTTTCCCAGCCCGGGGGCGGACGGAAGTTCTGGCCGTTCTTCCAGTTCGCGCCGAGCGCGTCGTATTGCTGTCGCTTCTCCGCGTCTTTCAGAACCTCGTAGGCCTCGGAGACCGCCTTGAAACGATCCTCCGCCCCGGCCTCGGAGTTGCGGTCGGGATGGTACTTGCGCGCGAGCTTGCGGTACGCCGCCTTGATCTCGTCATCGGTGGCATTGCGCGCGACGCCAAGCGTTTCGTAGTAGTCCTGAAATTCCATGCGGGTCTTCTGTGAAATGACCTGTCAACTGGCCGTGAGATGGTGGCAGATGCGCCCGAATTCAACGGCGCGAGCAGAGGGTGAACAGCTTGGCGTGCGTCTTGTTGTGGGAATTTTGTACACTGACCGCGAGAGGCTGGGCCTCTCCGGGAACCGATCTCCATCTTGGCGCAGAAATGAAGCCGCCGCCTACCGGCGCACCGGCTTCGGATGATTGGGGTCATTCGAAATCAAGCCGCTCCGGGTGCTCGCGCCCCGGACGCGCCGTGCGTGATGTTGTCCGCGCGCGGCGCAGGCGTGACGTGAGGATCATCATGAACAACTGGACACGACTGCTGGCCGCCGCATGGCTTGGCCTGACCCTGGTCGCCTGCTCGGGCGGCGGCTCTTCCGACGGGAATGGCGACGGCTCGGCCTCGGGCGAGGTGCCACCGCTGGGCACCACGCAACTCTTCAACGAAGAGGGGACCATGGAGGGCTACACCCCGCCGGATACCAAGGCACAGGGGACAGGGCCGTCCTATGGATACGTGGTCACGCTGCCGTCCGCGGACCCCGGCTATTTGTTCATCGACGCCGCGATCTACTGGGATGACATTCAGGACTCGCTGACACTGGAGGTGCTGGGTCCGGATGGTTCGGTGGTCGCCGAGTCGTTTGCCGTACCGGCCATCGATCAGGTGATCCGGATCGACGCGCCGGCACCGGGGCGGTACAGCTTCGTCGTTCACGAGCGCCAGACACGGCCGGGGCAGGGCTTCCGCTTCGAGGCCTACGTGGCTCGCGGCGAGGGAGAGGTCGCCGTTGAGCCCAACCTGTGCATGGCCGAGGGCGAGGAACTGGTCATCGCCGAATGGACCGGCACCGCGCCAACATCGGTGGGTGGGCTGCCCGGCACCTCGGTTGATCAACCGCTGCCGGTGCCGGATGGCTGCGCCTACGATGAGTTGCAGGTGGACATCGCCTGGGACGTGGCCGCGGAAGATCTCGATCTGGAAATCCTCGACCCCGAGGGCAGCGTCGTCGCCAGTTCCGGTGACTCCAACATCGAGACCGGCGTTGCCGGCGAGACGGCAACGGCCACCGCGCCGCGCGCCGGTGAATATGTGGCGTCGACCAAGAGCTTCAGCAACTTCGAGACGCCGTTCAGCGGTATCGCGACGCTGCGTTGCACTACCGTCGGGGGCTGCCTGGAACTGGTGGACGACACGGTGACCGAGCTGCCGGCACCGGTGAAGTCGACCCGGGTGATCGTCGGCGTGGTGGACAGCGCCACGAATCCGTACCACGACTTCTTCTACGCCGGCAGCCAGATCTACCCGGATGCCGCGCCAAGCGCGGTCACGCCGGCGGTACTGGCCGAGCTGGGCGTCAAGCCGGAAAACCAGGTCGAGCTGACCCGAACCGGGGACATCGCCGCGGACATCGAGGCCGATGCCGCCATCTGGTCGCGGGTCAAGCGTGGCGAGCTGGTCTGGTTCAAGGGCACGAACCTGCTGGCGATCTCCTTCGCGGGCACGGACGTGGAGCCGCTGGTGCCCCAGACGCTGAAGAGTTCGCACGGCGTTGGCACTAGTGCCGCGGTGATGAAGGCCAACCCCGAAGCGGTCGTGATCATGATCGAGCAGGGCAATGACCTGGCCAGCGATCCCAGCCACGAATGGACCTTCCTCAATCCTTCCATTGATGTCGTGTCGACCAGCTACGGTGTTTCGCTGGCTCTGGGGCTGTTGCCCGTTCCGGAAACCCGGGCCTTCCATGCCGGCTTCGACGGCGTTGTCGGTCAGGGCAAGCTGCACTTCAGCTCGGCCGGCAACGGTCCGGGTTTGTCGCCCACGCGGGCGGGCGCCGGACCCTGGTGGTCCATCGGTGTTTCCGGTAGCGAGGAAGACAGTTCCGAAGGGCGCACCATCACGTCGGGGCGGCTGCCGGACTTCGTGTCCGATTTCACCCAGCAGCTGCCGTATTGCATGGACTGCGAGTCGGAGATCGACACCTCGGTCGGCGGGACCAGCTTCTCCACGCCGCGCTCGGCCGGCGTGGCTTCGCGGGTGCTGCTGGAGGTGCGTCGCAAG
This sequence comes from uncultured Abyssibacter sp., assembly GCF_964000955.1. Lineage (NCBI taxonomy): Bacteria > Pseudomonadati > Pseudomonadota > Gammaproteobacteria > Chromatiales > Oceanococcaceae > Abyssibacter > uncultured Abyssibacter sp. The sequence goes on along the minus strand of NZ_CAXFCL010000349.1, from coordinate 20,702 downwards.
TACGGTCATCGCGGCGGCGTGGTCGATGTCGACGGGGTGCCGACCATGGCCGTGGGCGGCGAGATTCCGGTGACCAACTGGGTGCTGCGCCGGGCGCTGGAAGAGGCCGCCTGGGTGCCCGGCACGGTGGGTGAGCCGACCGAGATCGCGCTGGACCTGGCGACGCCGGTGATTCCGGAGCTTGCCTGGGTTGACCACGGCTGGGGCGATTTGTCCGCCCGCGATGACAAGCTGGTGGTCGAATCGGCGCTGACCCATCTGGACCTTGGCGCGTTGCCGCGAACCAAGCCGATTGGTTTCTGCGAGTTCCAGACCGAGATCATGCTGGAGCGCATGACCTACTGGAACGAGGTCGCCCCGTCGCTACCCGATCTGTTCGGTGGCGACACGACGCAGCCGCTGGACACCAACCCGTTCGTCTTCTGCGACTCGGCCGTGCCGACCCATCCGGCCAGCAATGATCCGGGTGGCAACTACGACGCCGCCGGTGATTTCGATGAAGACGGCGTCGCCAATGGCGAGGACAATTGTCCCGAGGTGGCCAACCCTGATCAGGCCGATGGGGACGGTGACGGCATCGGCGATGCCTGCGATGCGCCCCCCAGCGATATCGACGATGACGGTGTGATCGACGCCGAGGACAACTGCCCGAATGTGGCGAATCCTGAGCAGACGGATACCGGTGAGGATGGTGTTGGTGACGCCTGCGAGTCTTCCCCGGAGACTCCGATCGCCGACCCGGGGGCGGGGACCGTGGAAGTCGTCCGTTTCGAGGGGCCGACCGGCATCACGACGCCCGTGGTTTGTCTGGGCTGCGGCAGCGGGTCGGATGGCTTCGCCACCCATGAGGTGCGCTACGAGCTGCCGCCCCTGGCCAATGTGACCAGCCTCGACTTCACCCTGACCGCCGCCGTGGCCGAGCAGCTCGACATCGTGATCTACGACCCGGCCGGCGAGACGGTGGGTGAATCCGTGGCCGACCCGGCGCCGGGGATTTATCTGGCGCAGATCACCGAGCTGGTGGCGTTCGAGGGCGGATTCACGCTCAGTATCTCGACCACTTGTCCGGATACCGGCTGCAACTAATCCGGGCGGTGTAGAAACGGCCGGCGGACTTCTCCGTCGGCCGTTTTTTGTATTTCGGGCTATGGGGGTGGCTTGAAATCGTTTCCGCGCCGCCAGCGCGCTCCCAGGCGCTCAGGCTGCTATAATGCCGCGATAATTCGCGTGCTTTTGCGCGCGGCAACTATCGATAAACCTCCATGAGTGAAGGGAGCGAATGAGCGAGTTCGCGAAAGAAGTGCTGCACGTCAATCTCGAAGACGAGATGAAGCAGTCCTACCTCGATTACGCGATGAGCGTGATCGTGGGTCGAGCCCTCCCCGACGTCCGGGACGGCCTCAAGCCGGTTCATCGCCGCGTGCTCCACGCGATGCGCGAGCTGGGCAACGACTACAACAAGCCCTACAAGAAGTCGGCCCGCGTGGTTGGTGACGTGATCGGTAAGTATCACCCGCACGGGGATACCGCGGTCTACGACACCATTGTGCGTCTGGCTCAGCCGTTCTCCATGCGCTACATGCTGGTCGACGGGCAGGGCAATTTCGGGTCGGTGGACGGCGACTCCGCCGCGGCCATGCGTTACACCGAGGTGCGCATGGCGCGCATCGCGCATGAAATGCTGGCCGATATCGACAAGGACACCGTCGACTTCGTCCCGAACTACGACGAGTCGGAATCCGAGCCGGCGGTGTTGCCGACCAAGGTTCCGAACCTGCTGGTCAACGGCTCGGCCGGCATTGCCGTCGGCATGGCGACCAACATCCCGCCGCACAATCTCACCGAAATCGTCAATGCCTGCGTGGCGCTGATCGATGATCCCGAGATCACCATCGAGGGCTTGATGGAGCATGTGCCGGCGCCGGATTTTCCGACCGCGGCGTTGATCAACGGCACCGCCGGTGTGCGCGAGGCCTACGAGACCGGTCGCGGTCGCGTGTACATGCGTGCCCGGGCAGAGATCGAGGAGCTGCCCAGCGGCCGTCTGGCGATCATCGTCACCGAACTGCCGTATCAGGTGAACAAGGCTCGGCTGCTCGAAAAGATCGCCGAGCTGGTCAAGGAAAAGAAGATCGAGGGCATTACCGAGCTGCGTGACGAGTCCGACAAGGACGGCATGCGCATGGTGATCGAGCTGCGTCGCGGCGAGGCCGGCGAGGTCGTGCTCAACAACCTCTACCGCCAGACCCAGCTCCAGACCGTGTTCGGGATCAACATGGTGGCGCTGGACGGTGGCCAGCCGAAGACGCTGAACCTCAAGCAGGTGCTGGAAGCCTTCGTGCGTCACCGCCGCGAGGTGGTCACTCGCCGCACCATGTACCTGCTGCGCAAGGCACGCGACCGGGCCCATGTGCTGGAAGGCCTGACCGTCGCGCTGGCGAATATCGACGAGGTCATCGAGCTGATCAAGGCAGCGGCCTCGCCCGCCGAGGCCCGCGCTGCGCTGGTCGCGCGTCCCTGGGCGCCTGGCCAGGTGCGCGACATGCTCGGCCGCGCCGGTGCATCGGCTTCGCGTCCGCTGGAACTGGCCGAAGGGCTGGGGCTTACCGATAACGGCTACATGCTGTCCGAGGCCCAGGCCCAGGCCATCCTGGATCTGCGCCTGCACCGCCTGACCGGGCTGGAGCAGGAAAAGCTGATCGGGGAGTACCGCGAGATTCTCGACCAGATCGCCGAGTATCTGGACATTCTGGGCAGCACCGCGCGCCTGATGGAGGTCATCCGCGAGGAATTGACCACCGTTCGCGAGACTTATGGCGACGAACGTCGCACCGAGATTCTGGAAGACTTCATCGGTCTGGACCTGGAAGACCTGATCACCCCGCAGGACGTGGTCGTGACGCTGTCCCACGAGGGTTACGTCAAGAGCCAGCCGCTGGACGTGTTCCAGGCGCAGAAGCGCGGGGGTCGTGGCAAGCTGGCGTCCAGCTTCAAGACCGACGATTTCATCGACGCACTGTGGGTCACCCACACCCATGACACGCTGCTGTGCTTCTCGTCGGCCGGCAAGGTGTACTGGCTCAAGGTCTACCAGATCCCGCAGGGTTCTCGCGGTTCTCGCGGCAAGCCGATCGTCAATCTGCTGCCGCTGGAAGGCGATGAACGCATCTCGGCGATTCTGCCGATCAAGGACTTCAACACCGGCGAGTCGGTGTTTTTCGTCACCCGGCAGGGCGTCGTGAAGAAGACCGAGCTGGAGGCATTTTCGCGTCCTCGCGCCAGCGGCATCATCGCGCTGGCTTTGCGCGACGACGACGCACTGGTCAACGCGGCGCTGACCGACGGCACACGCGACATCCTCCTGGTCGCCGACAACGGCAAGGGCATCCGCTTTCCGGAAGAAAACGTCCGCACGATGGGCCGCACCGCCGCCGGTGTGCGCGGCATGAAGCTCGGCAAGGATCAGTCGGTGATCTCGCTGCTGATCTGCCAGGATGGCGACGTGCTGACCATGTCCGAGGCCGGTTTTGGCAAGCGGACGCCAGTGGACGACTACCCGTTGCGTGGTCGCGGCGGCCAGGGTGTGTTCGCCCAGCGTCTGACCGACAAGACCGGCAAGCTGGTTGCGGCGATCCAGGTGGTCGAGGCTGACGAGATCATGCTGATCACCGAATCCGGCAATCTGAACCGCCAGTCGGTGGCCGGCATCTCGCGCCTGAGCCGCAACACCCAGGGCGTCAAGCTGATCCGTCTGGCCGAGGGCGACCGCCTGGTTGGCGTGGACCGGGTGGCGATCGAGGCCGAGGAAGACGTCGACGGCGAAGACGAAGCCTGACGCTGATGTCCGCCGGCGTCCGGGTGACGCCGGCGGGAGCACATCCCGCAAGCCACCGTGCAGGGCGACAGGTCCGCCGGTTCGGTGTACTCTCCCGCGCCCCAACTTCGGATGGACACCGCTCCGGGAGCACCATGACGCGCGTTTTCAACTTCTCAGCCGGACCGGCCACGCTGCCGGTGGACGTTCTCCAGCAGGTTCAGGACGAGCTCCTGGACTGGCAGGGAACGGGCATGTCCGTGATGGAAATGAGTCATCGTGGCAAGGCCTTCGTCTCCATTGCCGAACAGGCGACCGAGACGCTGAAAACGCTGCTCAACGTGCCGGACAACTACAAGATCCTGTGGATGCAGGGCGGGGCGACCGGGCAATTCTCGGCCGTGCCGATGAACCTGCTGCGCGGCCGTGACACTGCCGACTATGTCGTGACCGGCAGCTGGGGCAAGAAGGCGGTCAAGGAAGCGGCCAGGTATTGCTCGGCGCAGACCGTGGCAAGGCCGGTCGACGACAAGTTCACCCATGTGCCGGACCGTGACGACTGGACCCTGAACCCTGAAGCCGCCTACGTGCACTACACGCCGAACGAGACCATCGAAGGCGTGGAGTTTCCCGACGTGCCGGATGTCGGCGACGTGCCGCTGGTGGCGGACTTCTCGTCGACCTTTCTGTCGCGTCCGATCGATGTCGGTCGTTTCGGCATGATCTACGCTGGCGCGCAGAAGAATCTGGGCCCGGCCGGGGTCACCATTGTCATTGTTCGCGATGATCTGATCGGCGACGTGTTGCCGCAGACGCCGACAGTGCTGGATTACGCGAAGGTCGCCGATGGCGAATCCATGCTCAACACGCCGCCGTGCTTTACCTGGTACGTCTGCGGCCTGGTGCTGCAATGGATTCAGCGCCAGGGTGGCCTGAAGGCGATGGCGGCCCGCAATGCGGCCAAGGCCGGCAAGCTCTACGCCTTCATCGACGCGTCGGGTTACTACCGCAATCCGGTGAAGCCCGAGCATCGTTCGTGGATGAACGTCCCGTTCACGCTGCCCGACGCTGCGCTGGATGCGGATTTCCTCAAGGGCGCGGAAGCAGCCGGTCTGTCCACGCTCAAGGGTCACCGCAGCGTGGGTGGCATGCGCGCGAGCCTCTACAACGCCATGCCGGAAGCCGGTGTCGACGCGCTGGTCGACTACATGAAAGAGTTCGCGAAGAAGAACGGCTAGATCATTGAAAAAATACAAGATTCAGACGCTGAACAATATCTCGGCCAAGGGCCTGGACCGGTTTCCCCTTGATCGTTACGAGGTCGCCTCGGGTCTGGTGGAGCCCGATGGGCTGATTCTTCGTTCAGCCAATATCCACGACATGGAGATTCCCGGTTCTCTGTGGGCCGTGGGCCGCGCCGGCGCCGGTACGAACAACATTCCCGTGACGCAGATGAGCGCCAAGGGCGTCGCCGTGTTCAATGCGCCGGGCGCCAACGCCAACGCCGTCAAGGAGCTGGTGCTCACCGGCATGCTGTTGGCGTCGCGCAACATCATCGCGGCCTGGGATTTCGTCAATTCGCTGGATGGCGATCCGGCGTCGATGAACGAGCGGGTCGAGGCCGGCAAGAAGCAGTTCAAGGGCTTCGAGTTGCCGGGGCGCACGCTGGGGGTCGTTGGTCTGGGCGCCATCGGCGTCCGGGTCGCGAACGTGGCGCAGGACCTGGGCATGAAGGTGATCGGCTATGACCCGGCGATTACCGTCGGAAACGCCTGGCAGCTGGATGCCAAGGTTGACCAGGCGCTGACCGTCGAGGAACTGCTGGCCAAATCGGACTTCGTGACGCTGCATGTGCCGCTGATCGAACCGACACGAGGCCTGATCAACGCCGATCGCATCAAGCTGATGCGCGATGGCGCGACCCTGCTGAATTTCTCGCGAGCGCCAATCGTCGACGAAGCCGCGGTGCTGGCCGCGTTGGAAGAGGGCAAGCTGCATCGCTATGTCTGCGATTTCCCGACGCCGACGGCCAAGGGGCATCGCGGCGTGATCGCCTTGCCGCACCTGGGTGCGTCAACCCAGGAGGCCGAGGACAACTGCGCGGTGATGGTCGCCGACCAGCTCCGCGACTATCTGGAGACCGGCAACGTGCGCAATTCGGTGAATTTCCCTGAGGCGGTTCTGCCGCTGACTGACGGCGCGGCGCGGCTGGCGGTGGCCAATCGCAACGTGCCGAATATGGTCGGTCAGATTTCCACCGCGCTGGCCAAGCGCAACCTCAATATCGCCGACCTGCTCAACAAGTCGCGTGGTGATCTGGCGTACACGCTGGTCGACGTCGACGGCGAGTTGCCGTCCGATCTGATCGCGGAACTGAAGGGCATCGACGGCGTGCTGTCGGTGCGGGCCATCGAGCACTGAGTCCGGGGTACGGGTCATGACGGATTCCAAGCAACGACTCGCCGCCGCGCGCTCGGCGATCGACGAACTGGATCAGTCCATCCAGAAGATGATTTCCGACCGCGCCCGCCTGGCGCAGGAGATCGCGATCATCAAGCAGCAGGCCGGCGATGTGGGTGACATGTATCGCCCGTCGCGCGAGGCCGAGGTGTTGCGGCAGGTGATGGCCCGCAACGAGGGGCCGCTGACGGATGAGACCGTCGCCCGGCTGATGCGCGAGATCATGTCGGCCTGCCTGTCGCTGGAATCCCCGCTGACCGTCGCCTATCTCGGTCCCGAGGGCACCTACACCCAGGGCGCGGTGCACAAGCATTTCGGGCACGCCGTGCGCTCGCGTCCCATGGTTGCGATCGACGAGATCTTCCGCGATGTCGAGGCAGGCAATTCGCACTACGGCGTGGTGCCCATCGAGAACTCGTCCGAAGGCGTGGTCAGCCACACCCTGGACTTGTTCGTGTCCAGCCCGCTGCGCATCTGCGGCGAGGTGACGCTGCCGATCCATCATCACCTGCTCAGCGACCAGGACCTGCCGGACGGTATCACCAAGGTCATCGCGCATCCGCAGTCGCTGGCGCAGTGCCGGACCTGGTTGCAGACGCGTCTTCCGGCGGCCGAGCTGGAGACGGCATCCAGCAACGGCAAGGCCGCGCGGCTGGTGGCCGAGAACCCTGGCAGGGGCTGGGCGGCGATTGCCGGCCGGCCGGCGGCGGAGCTCTACGCACTGAAGATCGCCGCCGCGAACATCGAGGACGAGTCGGACAACACGACGCGCTTCCTGGTCATCGGCCGTCAGCAGACCGCGCCCACCGGCGACGACATGACCTCGTTCGTGTGCTCGGCGCATGGCGGGGATCAGCGTCCGGGTGCGCTGTTCGAGTTGCTGAAGCCGTTCTCCGATGCCGGCGTCAACATGACCCGCATCGAGTCGCGGCCGTCGCGGCGTGGTAACTGGAACTACAATTTCTACATCGACGTGGCCGGACACGCGGACAATGCACCGCTGAACGAGGTGCTCAAGGCTGTGGAAAGTCGCTCCGACCTGTTCAAGATTCTCGGCTCGTATCCGCGGGCTCCGCTGGCCTGACCCGGCCAACGACCAACGAAGACGACGATGAAAGATTTCAAGCAATTGGCAATGCCGGGCCCGGTGGCGCTCAAGCCGTACACCCCGGGCAAACCGGTCGAGGTGCTGGAGCGTGAGCTGGGCATCACCGGTTCGATCAAGCTGGCCAGCAACGAGAACCCGCTGGGTTGCAGTGCGACGGTGACCGCCGCCGTGCAGGCCGCGCTCGGCGGCGAATTCTTCGCTCGCTATCCCGATGCATCGGGGCATGAACTGAAATCGGACCTGGCCGCGCACCACGGCATCACCGCCGACCGGATCACGCTGGGCAACGGCTCCAACGACATTCTGGTGCTGCTGGCGCAGGCGCTGCTGGGGCCGGGTCGCGCATCGGTGTTCTCGGGCTACGCGTTCGCGGTGTATCCCATCGCCACGGCCGCCGCGAGTGGCGAGGCGAGGGTGGCGTCGGCGCTGGGGCCGGATTCGGCCATGCCCTACGGCCATGATCTCGACGCCATGCGGGCGCTGATCGACGACGACGTGCGTCTGGTTTTTGTCGCCAATCCGAACAATCCCACCGGTACCTGGCTGGAGCCGGACGCCTTCGAGGCCTTCCTGCGGGACGTGCCCGAGGATGTGGTCGTCGTGCTGGACGAGGCCTATCACCACTATCAGCCGGAGGAATGGCGTATCGATTCGCGCCGGCTGCTGGACGCCTATCCGAACCTGGTCGTGACCCGGACGTTCTCCAAGATCTACGGCATCGCGGCGCTGCGCATCGGCTACGGCCTGTCGCACCCTGCGCTGGCGGACATCCTCAACCGGGTGCGTCAGCCGTTCAACAACAACGCGGTGGCACATGTGGCCGCGCGTGCCGCGCTCGCCGACGAGGAGTTCGTCGATGAGTCGGTGGCGACCAATCTGACCGGCCTGGCGCGCATCCGGCAGGGACTGGACGACCTGGGGCTGGGCTATCTGCCGACGCACACCAACTTCCTGACCTTCGACCTGGGCCGGGATGCAGCCTCGGTGTACGAGGCGATGCTGCGCGAGGGGGTGATCGTGCGCCCGCTGGCCGGTTACGGCATGCCCAATCACCTGCGGACCACCATCGGCACCGCGGACGAGAACGAGCGCTTCCTCGCGGCGCTCGGCCGCGTGCTGGGCGGGCAATGAACACCCGATGATCCAGTCCCGAAGGATTGCGATCTACGGGGTCGGCCTGATCGGCGGCTCGGTCGCGCTGGCGCTGCGCGCGGCGGGGTTCGAAGGCAGCATCGTCGGCTTCGGGCGCCGCGAGTCCGAGTTGACCCGCGCGGTGGCCCTGGGCGTGATCGATCGCTATTCCACCGATGCTGCGGAAGTCGCCGCGCAGGCCGACCTGCATCTGCTATGCGTGCCCGTTCTGGCGATGGAATCCGTGTTGGCGGCGATCGCGCCGGCCTGTGGCGAGCAAGCCATCATCAGCGATGTCGGCTCGACCAAGCAGTCGGTGATCGAGGCCGCGGTGCGGGTATTCGGCGCCTTGCCGGCCGGGTTCGTCCCCGCGCATCCGATCGCGGGCACCGAGCGCACGGGCGTGGCCGCCGCCTTTCCGGAGCTGTACCGGGAGCGGCTGGCCATCCTGACGCCGGCGGAAACCAGCAGCGAGGCCGCGGTGCGCGAGGTGGAACAGCTCTGGCGTGCCTGCGGCGCACGGACCATTCGGATGGCGGCCGATCATCACGACGATGTGCTCGCCGCGACCAGCCATTTGCCGCACATGCTGGCCTTCGCGCTGGTCGACATGCTCGCGACGCGGCCGGATCACGACGAGATTTTCATGTATGCCGCAGGTGGTTTCCGTGATTTCACGCGGATCGCATCCAGTTCGCCCGAAATGTGGCGGGACATCGCGCTGGCGAACCGGGCCGCGGTCAGCGGGAATCTCGACGCCCTGATCGCTCGCCTGCAAACACTCAGACAGGCCATTGATGCCGGTGACGCGACGGAGATCGAGTCGCGTTTTCGGCGGGCGAAATCGGCGCGTGACGAGTATGTGGCGCTGACCGAAGGGCGGGGTGACGCATGAGCGGTTCCAGTCAGCGGTTCCTGGTCCGGCCCTCGGGTCCGCTGCGCGGGGAGTTGCGTGTGCCCGGTGACAAGTCGATTTCGCATCGCGCGGTGATGCTCGGCGCGCTGGCCGATGGCATCACCACGATCGAGGGCTTTCTGCCCGGCGAGGATTGCCTGGCGACACGTCGCGCCTTCGAGGCGATGGACGTGGCCTGCGAGGAGACATCCGAGACCGGCATGCGGATTCACGGCGTTGGCCTGTACGGGCTTTCCGAGCCTTCCGCCCCGCTGGACCTTGGCAATAGCGGTACCTCGATGCGGCTCCTGTCCGGTCTGCTGGCGGGGCAGGAATTCTCCAGCACGCTGATCGGCGATGCCTCGCTTTCGCGGCGACCGATGCGCCGGGTCACCGAACCATTGGCGCGGATGGGGGCGCAGATCGAGACCACCGAGGCGGGCACCGCGCCACTGCATATTCGCGGGGGGCAGCGCCTGCACGGTGCGTCCTTCGACCTGTCCGTGGCCTCGGCGCAGGTCAAGAGCGCGCTGCTGCTGGCCGGGCTCTACGCGCAGGAGCCGACGATCGTCAACGAGCCGGGCATCAGCCGTGACCACACCGAGCGGATGCTGGCGAGTTTCGGTGTTGACGTGCCGGTTTCCGGGCTGAGTTGCCGGGTTCGTGGCGGGCAGCGCCTCAAGGCGACGACCATTGACGTCCCGGCGGACTTGTCGTCGGCTGCGTTCCCCGTCGTCGCGGCGCTGATGGTGTCCGGATCGGACATCCTGCTGCCGGGTGTGGGCGTGAATCCTTCGCGTGCCGGCATTCTGAAGATCCTGGAAATGATGGGAGCGCAGGTCTCGTTGCTCAACGTGCGCGCCGCCGGCGCCGAGCCAATCGCCGATCTGCACATCGTGGCCGGGCCGCTTCACGGTGTGGATGTGCCGCCGGCGCTGGTGCCGCTGGCGATTGACGAATTTCCCGCGCTACTGGTGGCCGCCGCGATGGCCAGCGGGGTCACCCGCATCACCGGGGCGGCGGAGTTGCGGGTCAAGGAATCCGACCGGATCGCCGCGATGGCGAAGGGGCTGGAAGCCGTCGGCGTGCGTGTGGAAGAGGCCGAGGATGGCATCACCGTCCATGGTGGCGGCGTCCGCGGGGGGCTCGTGGATGCCCTGGGTGACCACCGGATCGCGATGTCCTTCGCGGCGCTGGGTGCCGTGGCACCCGAGGGTATCGAGATCGTGGACGTGGCCAACGTGCAGACCTCCTTCCCGGGATTTGTCGGGGCCATGGCCGGCCTCGGCCTGAATATCGAGCAAAGCGCATGAACAGGGTGGTGCCGGTTGTCGCGGTGGACGGCCCCAGCGGGGTGGGCAAGGGCACGCTCTGCCTTGCCTTGAGCGAGCGTCTGCGCTGGCATCTGCTGGATTCCGGCGCCTTGTACCGGCTGGTTGCGCTGAGTGCGCTGCGTCAGCGGACCGCGCTGGATGACGAGGCGACGCTGGCCGGGACCGCGCGGCGGCTGCCCGTCCGATTCGAGGTCGTGCCGGGGCAGGGTGTTCGTATCGACCTGGATGGCGATGACGTGACCCGGGCCATTCGCGAAGAGGCTGTCGGTGAGGCGGCGTCACGCGTGGCGGCGCTGCCCCTGGTTCGGGCGAACCTGCTGGAACGTCAGCGTGACTTTCGCACGGCTCCGGGTCTGATCGCCGATGGTCGCGACATGGGAACGGTGGTGTTTCCCGATGCGCCGCTGAAACTGTTTCTGACGGCCTCGGCGGAGGTGCGCGCGAAACGCCGCGCCGCGCAATTGAGCGTCCCCGAAAACAGTGCTACATTTGAAAAGATTTACTCTGATATAATCTCGCGCGATCAGCGGGATGCTTCGCGTGCGACCGCGCCGCTCAAGGCAGCCGATGACGCGGTGGTTCTCGATACGTCCGAACTTGGCATAGACGACGTGTTCGAGCAGGCCATCGAGCTCATCGCGGAGCGCAGGCTCAAGCAGTTCGACTGATCGCGTACAGCATGAATGTCCGGGGCGCCAAGGATCGGCGCCCCGATTGTTTTTATCAGCCCCGGCATTTACGGATGAACCGCCGGTACAAATCGAGTGTGTCTTAATTCATATGTCTGAAAGTTTCGCAGAACTCTTCGAGCAATCCATTGCTCAACAAACCATGCAGCCGGGTTCCATCGTCACGGCCCGCGTGCTGCAGGTAAAGCCGGATGTGGTCATCGTCGACGCGGGCCTGAAGTCCGAAGGCGTGATCCCGATCGAGGAGTTCTACAACGACTCCGGTGAGCTGACCATCGGCGAAGGTGACGACGTCGAGGTGGCGCTGGAGACCGTTGAAGACGGCTTCGGTGAGACCAAGCTGTCCAAGGAGAAGGCCGAGCGCATCAAGACCTGGGATCGCCTGCAGAAGGCGTTCGACGACGAGGAAATCGTGGTCGGCCAGATCAGCGGCAAGGTCAAGGGTGGTTACACCGTCGATGTTGGCAATGTCCGCGCGTTCCTGCCGGGCTCGCTGGTCGACATCCGTCCGGTTCGCGACACCGCGTACCTGGAAGGCAAGCCGCTGGAATTCAAGGTCATCAAGCTGGACCGCATCCGCAACAACGTGGTGGTCAGCCGCCGCGAAGTGCTGGAAGCCGAGTACTCGGTGGAGCGCGAGGCGCTGATCGAGAAGCTGCAGGAAGGCATCGTGCTGCAGGGCGTGGTCAAGAACCTCGTCGACTACGGCGCGTTCGTCGACCTCGGTGGCATCGACGGTCTGCTGCACATCACCGACATGTCCTGGAAGCGGGTCAAGGATCCGTCGGAAGTTGTCGAAGCCGGCCAGGAAGTCGAAGTCAAGGTGCTTAAGTTCGACCGTGAGCGCATGCGCGTCTCCCTCGGCCTGAAGCAGCTGGGCGAAGACCCGTGGGTGGACATCGCCCGTCGCTACCCGGAAGGCACCCGCCTGTTCGGCAAGGTCACCAACATCACCGATTACGGCGCGTTCGTCGAGATCGAGGAAGGTGTGGAAGGCCTGGTTCACGTCTCCGAAATGGACTGGACCAACAAGAACGTCTCCCCCGGCAAGGTCGTGCAGATCGGCGACGAGGTCGAGGTCATGGTGCTGGATATCGACGAAGAGCGTCGCCGCATCTCCCTCGGCATCAAGCAGTGCATCCCCAACCCGTGGGAAGAGTTCGCGCAGAACTTCCAGAAGGGCGACAAGGTCCGCGGTGCCATCAAGTCGATCACCGACTTCGGTATCTTCATCGGCCTGGACGGTGGCATCGATGGCCTAGTCCATCTGTCCGACCTGTCCTGGAACGAAGAGGGTGAGGACCTGGTCCGCAACTTCTCCAAGGGTGAGGAAATGGAAGCCGTGGTGCTGTCCATCGACGCGGAACGCGAGCGCATCTCGCTGGGCGTCAAGCAGATGGAACAGGATCCGTTCGCCTCCTACATGGGCCGTCATCCGAAGGGCTCCATCGTCACCGGCACCATCCGCGAAGTCGATCCTCGCGGCGCCGTGATCGATCTGGAAGAAGGCATCGATGGCTACCTGCGTGTGGCTGACATCTCCCGCGAGCGCATCGAGGATGCCCGCACTGCACTGAACGCTGGTGACAGCGTTGAAGCTCGCATTGTCGGCATGGATCGCAAGACCCGCTCGATCTCCCTGTCCATCAAGGCCAAGGAGATGAAGGAAGAGGCCGATGCCGTGGCCGAGTACAGCCGCAGTGCCCAGACCGGCACGACCAGCCTGGGCGATCTGCTCAAGGAGCAGATGGGCGAGGGTGGCAAGGACGACTAAAACCGTCCTGCAATCGCTGTAAGCTCAGGAAAATAAAGAGGAAACAAGCCCGTGGCGTGTTGCGCGCCACGGGCTTTTGTTCTACTGTGGTCGCGTGGTGATCGAGAGGAGCTTGGATTCGTTCATGACCAAGTCGGAATTGATTGACCAGCTGGCGGACAATCAGCCGCATCTGTCACACAAGGATGTGGAGCTGGCCGTGAAACTGGTCTTGGACAAAATCACGGATGCGTTGGCCGAAGAGGATCGGATCGAGATCCGTGGATTCGGCAGCTTCTCGCTTCATCATCGCCCGCAGCGCATCGGACGCAATCCCAAGACCGGTGACGCCGTGGTGATACCGTCCAAGGCGGTCCCGCATTTCAAGCCCGGCAAGGAGTTGCGCGAGCGTGTCAACGGATCGGACTGACGCCAGGAGTCCCGTCAGCCGTATGCTGATGTCGATCGCATTGTTGGTCGTGGCTTGCCTCGGGCTTGCATTAGCGTTTTCAAATACCCAGGAAGTCACCGTTGACTTGCTGTTAGTTGAACTGACATTGCCGCTGATTGGGTGGATGGTCGTCGAATTGATCGCTGTGGTCGTCGTAATGCTGATTTTTAGCGCGCTTTGGGTGGCTTCTCTCAAGCGGCAGATCCGCCGGCAGGCGCGCCAGATCAAGGATCAGGAGGCCGAGTTGAAGAATCTCCGGAACCTCCCGATCCACGATGTTTGATGCCTTTGGCCTAGCGTTGCTGCTGATGCCCATGGCGGGAGCCGTGGGCTGGTATCTGCGCAGCCGCGTGCGCCCGCCGGAGACACAGCCGGCACCCAATACCGACTACCTGCAAGGTGTCCAGTACCTCGTCAACGACGAGACGGACAAGGCGATGGATGTGTTCATCCGCTTGCTGGAAGTCGACAACGACACCGTCGAAACCCACCTGGCGCTGGGCGCGCTGTTCCGGCGACGGGGCGAGGTCGATCGGGCACTGCGGGTGCATCAGAATCTCGTCGCCCGACCGAATCTGGATCACAAGTACCGAAACCGCGCGCGGCTGGAACTGGCCCAGGACTACATGAAGGCCGGTGTGCTCGATCGCGCGGAGGGCCTTTACCTGGAGCTGCTGGAGCAGGGCATGTTCCAGGACGCCGCGCTGGCGTCGCTGGTCTCGATCTACGAAAAGGAGCGGGACTGGGAGCGTGCGATCGAAGCGACGCGTCGACAGGAAAAGGTTCAGGGGACTGCCGAACCTGGCCGGCTGGCGCAGTACGCCTGCGAGATGGCCGAGGAAGCTCTGTGGCAAAAGGACAGCAAGACGGCTTTGCAGTGGGCCAAGCGGGCGCTGACGGATGATCGCGGCTGCGTGCGTGCCAGCCTGCTCGAGGGCAAGGCGCTGGAGGCGACGGGCGATCACAAGGCTGCCGTCAGAGCGTACCGCCGGGTTGTCAAACAGGATCCCCGATTCGTGGTCGAGACGCTGGGTCCGCTCAAGCGGTGCTACGAGGCGCTGAACAAGTCGGACGAATGGATCAGTTATCTGCGTGAGCAGTCGACGCAGCAGTCGTTGCCCGCGGTGCAGGTCGCTCTGGCGCGCGAGAGCACGCCTGCTGACGGCGTTGCGCTGCTGGCAAGCTACCTGTCGACCACGCCGTCCTGGACGGCCTTCAATCACCTGCTGGAACTGAACCAGGCCGAGTTGCCGCCGATGCTGGCGGCGCCGCTGGAGACCCTGCACGGCGCGTTGCGAGCCACGCTGGCCAGTGCGCCGCTCTACGCCTGCCAGCATTGCGGGTTCTCCGGGCGCGCGATTCACTGGCAATGCCCGAGTTGCCGGAACTGGGCGTCGATGACGCCGGTTTCGGACGTCGCCAAACCGAGCTGAGCCGGTGCCGGCCCGGCCGGCCTTCCCCTGACAATTCGACCTTCGTCGAACTTTTTCATACTCTTGGTGGTTTGCACAGGGGAGCACTGGGCAGGGAGCGATGCCACTGGCGTTTGTCACCGGATCCACAGGATTCGTCGGCCAGAACCTGATCGAAGCGCTGGGGCGGGACGGTTGGGACGTCGTCGCTTTGCATCGCGCCAGCTCCGATCTGACCCGCCTGAATCAGCTGGGTGTGACGCTGCAATGCGGCGATGTGGCCGATTTGGCCAGCGTGCGCGCCGCCATGCCCGACCGGCCCGACGCCGTGTTTCATGTGGCCGGCGACACCAGTCTGTGGCGCCGCCAACGGACGGAGCAGACGCTGGTCAACGTCCGCGGTACCCGCAACGTGGTCAAGGTGGCGCTGGAACACCGCGCCGCTCGGTTCGTGCATACCTCCAGCGCCGTCGCGTTCGGGTTGCACTCCGGACGTATCAACGAGATGACACCGGTCTCGGCGGCGAAATCACCCATCGACTACATCCGGACCAAGGCCATGGCCGAGCGCGAGGTTCGGCGCGGCATCGCCCGGGGGCTAGCCGGGGTGATCATCAACCCATCCAATATTCTCGGCCGCTACGATCACAACAACTGGTCGCGGCTGTTCCAGCTGGTGCAGCAGCGGCGCCTGCCGGGCATGCCGGATGGAGGCGGCTCGTTCTGTCATGCCGGCGCCGTTGCCGATGCGCATATCGCCGCGGCGCGTGACGGACGCGTTGGCTGCAACTATCTGCTCGGCGGGGAGGACGCGGCGTATCTGACGCTGGTCAAGCGGGTCGCGAAGGCGTTGGGGCGCACGGTCGCGCCGCGTCCCTTGCCGGTGCGGGTCCTGTCCGCCTATGCGCGCCTGGAGGAAATGGTGGCGCCGGTGTTCGGGCGCGACCCGGATCTGACCCGCGAGACGGTGACACTGCTGTCCAGCAACATCTACTGTGATACCTCCAGGGCGGTGGCCGAACTCGGTTTCCAGCGCGTCGACATGGATCGCATGCTCAGCGAAACCATCGAATGGATGGTTTCGGAGCACATGCTCAAGGCGATCAGCCCGAGGATCCCGCCCGCTTGAGTTCATCCGGCGCCATGCGCCGGTATTCCAGCATTCGCGATTCCAGTCGAGCGCGCTCGGCGTCGCTGAGGTTCGGGCGTTGCAGACCGGTGTGCAACTGGTTGATGGCCGCCCGGTAATTGCCCCGATACCGGAAATACGCCGCCATCTGGTAATGCGCTTCAGGTTCGCGGCCGCTGTCGCGCGCGGCCAGGGCCAGCAGGCGGAACGTGTCCGGTGCGTTGCGCCGGTAGGCGCTGCTGTCCAGCAGGACGCGGCGCGCCTCGTCCGAGGCGCCAGTGCGGATCAGCGTGTCGGCGTAGGCCAGCGAGACCGGCTGGTAGTTCGGATAACGGCGTTCCAGGTTCGCGTAGCGCGCGATGGCCGCCTCATCCTGTCCCGCCAGGTGTTCGGCCTGCGCCATGGCCAGCTGCACGTTCACCTGATCGGGATTGGTGATGGCGTTGAGATGCTTCAGCGCGCTGTCACCGTCGCCGCTGTACAGGTCGATCAGGGCCAGCCCGTAGCGGGCTTCGTCATCCGACTCGTCGTGCTCCAGCGAACGGCGGAAGAATTCGCGTTCCAGCGACGGGGGCGCCGACGCCAGAACGCGGGCGCGGGCGCGCATGTAGCGGTACTGATCCGAACTCTCGTGCTCGACCGGGTCGTAGTCGTCGGCGCGGTTCAGCGCCTCACTGACGCGCGTGGCCGAGACGGGGTGGGTGAGCAGAATTTCCGGCAACTGGTTGCCATAAAGCCGTGTCTGTTGATGCAGGCGTTCGAAGAACGTCGCCATGCCTTTGGGATCGTAGCCGGCATCGGCGAGCGTGCGGATGCCAAGCCGGTCGGCCTCCAGTTCATGAGAGCGCGTGTGATTGATCTGTCGCTGCTGGATGGAGGCCAGGCCCACGCCCAGCGCGGCCTGGATCAGATCGGGATCGGTGGCACCGGCGAGCGCCGCGGCCACCACCAGGGCCGCGGTGGCCAGGTTCCAGCCGGTGGAGCCCTGCAACTGTCGGGCGATATGCCGCTGGGTGACATGCGCCTCCTCGTGCGCGAGCACGCCGGCGAGTTCGGACTCGTTGGTCGATGCCTGCAGCAGCCCGGTGTGCACGCCGATATAACCACCCGGCAGCGCGAACGCGTTGATGGAGTCGTCGCGGATGATGAAGAAGCGGAACCCGTTCGGACTGACGCCGCCGTGAGCCGCCAGCTCCGCACCGACGGAACTGATGTATTCGGTGAGTTCCTGGTCCTCGAGAATCAGTCCGGCCGCGTACAGCTGGGCCTCGATGCGGGCGCCGATCTCCGCTTCCTCGGACAGTGACAGTGTCTGATCCGCTGGCTCACCGAAATCCGGGAGATTCACGCTGGCCCGAACCGGTGACACGACCAGGTTCAGGAGGCAGATCAGGAGCAGAAGTCGGCTTATCGGTGCAAACATTCGGTGAGATGGCGTGTGCTACAGTCGCGCCGACCCGGTCAGAGCCGGAAACGGCGCATTTTCATCGTACGCCGATTAGAACATGGCTGCGCTCCGGAGTTAGTGAGACGGGTAACAAGCGGCGATCGGAACTCTGATCAGCGGCTGGCGGTCTTCCAGTGCATCCGCAGCCGTTCCGGCGTGCGTCATGCGCGGTCGCGGCGTGAACGTCGTGAACGGACGGCGTCAGTGCGACGCGCCGGTCGGTGACCGACCGCGGAGCCGGGTGAACGCAATCTCAGAATAAGGAGCCGTTTCGACGTGCATGCCGTCAAGGACTGGCTCAAGCGCCAGATCTCGAATCCGCAGATTGTCAGCCTGGCCCTGGTGCTGCTGGCGGTCTGGATCATCATCACGTTCTTCGCGTCGACGCTGGCGCCGGTGCTGGTGGCGATCGTGCTGGCCTATCTGCTCGAGGGGCCGGTGGCGGTGCTGCAGCGTCGCACGCGTCTACCGCGCTTGCTCGCCGTCACGGTGACCTGGGCCGTGTTCTGTATCGGGTCGCTCGCCGCATTGATCCTGCTGTTGCCCCTGTTGTCGCGCCAGACCACGCAGATCGTGCAGGAGGTGCCGGTGATTATCGGCAACATCCAGGCCTATCTGATGACCCTGCCCGAGAAGTACCCGTCGATGGTGTCGCCCAAGCAGGTCGAGGAGATCATGCTGTCGGCCGGCGACTATGTGGCCCAACTTCGCCAGTTCGTACTGAGTAACAGCGTGGTGGTCGGCGTCGGGTTGCTGTACATCGCCGTGTATCTGGTGCTGGTGCCGTTGCTGATGTTCTTCCTGCTCAAGGACAAGGATCGCATCCAGCACTGGTTTCGCGGGTTCCTGCCGACCGACATCGGTCTGCTGCGGACCGTGTGGGGCGATGTGGATCGCCAGCTCGCGAACTACGTGCGCGGCAAGTTCGTCGAGATCATCATCGTCTGGGCGGCGGCGTTCCTGACCTTCACGGCCCTGTCGTTGAACTACGCAGTGCTGCTGTCGGCCCTGGTGGGGTTCTCGGTGCTGGTGCCCTACCTGGGTGCGCTGGTCGTGACCGCGCCGATCGCGGCGGTGGCCTGGGCGCAGTGGGGCACGGAGCCCGAGTTTTACTACGTGCTGATCGCCTACGGCATCCTGCAGGCGCTGGACGGCAATGTGCTGGTGCCGCTGCTGTTTTCCGAGGCCGTGGACCTGCACCCGGTCGCGATCATCTTCGCCGTGCTGTTCTTCGGCGGGATCTGGGGATTCTGGGGCGTGTTCTTCGCCATTCCTCTGGCGACCGTGGTCAACGCGATCATCAACGCCTGGCCGGAGCGATTGCGGGGGGAGCCGCCCCCGCTGCCCGTTGAGCAGGGCGAGAACGAGTCGGCTACAGCGTAGCCGACGCGAAAGCCGCCAGGCGGGAGCGCTCGCCGCGCGCCAGGGTCACGTGTCCGGCATGCTCCCAGCCGCGGAAGTGATCGACCACATAGGTCAGGCCGGAGTTGGTTTCGGTCAGATAGGGCGTGTCGATCTGGCCCAGGTTGCCGAGGCAGACGATCTTGCTGCCAGGCCCGGCGCGCGTGATCAGCGTCTTCATCTGCTTGGGCGTCAGGTTCTGCGCCTCATCGAGAATGATGTAGCGGTTGACGAAGGTGCGGCCGCGCATGAAGTTCACCGACCGGATCTTGATGCGCTTGGACAGCAGCTCGTTGGTCGCGGCCCGCTCCCATTCGCCGGCGTCGTCGGACTGGGTTAGCACTTCGAGGTTGTCCATCAGCGCACCCATCCAGGGCGTCATCTTTTCCTCCTCGGTTCCCGGGAGGAAGCCGATATCGTCGCCGACCGGGACGGTGACGCGGGTCATGATGATCTCGCGGAATCGCGACTGATCCAGCGTCTGCGACAGCCCCGCGGCCAGGGCCAGCAGGGTCTTGCCGGTCCCGGCGGCGCCCAGCAGGGTGACGAAGTCGATGCTCGGGTCGAGTAGCAGGTTCAGCGCGAGGTTCTGCTCGCGGTTGCGGGCGTGCACGCCCCAGACGGACTGGCGTCCTTCGGAGTAGTCGTTGATGACCTGGAAGGCCGCGGTCTCGTTCTGGACGTCGCGGACGATCAGATCGGGGCCACTGCCGTCCTCGAAATAGACGAACTGGTTCGCGTGCAGGTCGGCGATCTCCGGCCCTGACAGCCGGTAGTGGGCGGAACCGCGTTCGTCCGTCCACGATTCCATGTTCTCGCCATGAGCCGCCCAGAACCCGTCGGGCAGCGCCTTGTAGCCGGCGTCCAGCAGATCCAGATCGTCCAGCACCCGGTCGCTGGAATAGTCCTCGGCCGAAATGCCGGTGACCGCGGCCTTGATGCGCAGGTTGATGTCCTTGGAGACCAGCGTGACCTTGCGGTTGGGGTGCTCCGCCTTCAGTGCCAGCGTGGTCACGAGAATGCTGTTGTCCGGCTTGTTGCCGGGCAGCAGGTCGGGCAGTTCGACGTTCGGCGGCCGCGTCTGGAAGAACAGGCGGCCGGTCGGGACCGCCTTGTTGCGGATGTTCAAGCCGAAATCGGGCAGCTGCAGACCGGCCTCGATCGCCTTCTCGTCCGCGCCGTGGATCATCTCGTCCAGGAAGCGGCTGACCTGACGGACGTTGCGCGACACCTCGCTGGTGCCCTTCTTGGCCGCGTCGAGTTCTTCCAGCACGACCATCGGGATGTACAGATCGTGTTCCTCGAAGCGGAACAGCGAAGAGGGGTCGTGCATCAGCACGTTGGTATCGAGGACGAAGATTCGGGTCGACATGCCGGTGTTCTCGGTGGCTGGGGCGGAGTGGGTCAGCGGACCCGCGGGCTGTCGTTCAGGGGTTTGCGATCAGAGCGATTTGACGGCATCCAGCACGGCGGCGGCGTGTTGCTTCACCTTCACCTTGCGCCACTCCTGGCGCAGCACGCCCCCGGCGTCGATCAGGAAGGTGGATCGCTCGACCCCCATGTACTTGCGGCCGTACATGTTCTTTTCCTTCATGACGTCGTAGGCCTGGCAAACCGTTTCATCGGGATCGGAGAGCAGGTCGAAGGGGAACTCGAACTTCGCCTTGAAGTTCTCGTG
>NZ_CAXFCL010000348.1:0-4070 GCF_964000955.1 uncultured Abyssibacter sp. | reverse complement strand
CATGGGGGCGGGGTCGGACCTGGCGTTCACGCGGCCAGATGATCTGCCCTCCGGCGCGGATGCCACGCTGGCGCTGCCGGGCTATCGCTTTGATGGCGAGACGGCGTTGGTCGCCGCGCTGCCGGGGCATGTGGAGCGTGGTGTGTCCGCCGATGTGACGCTGCATCCGCTGGGAAGCCGCGCCGCGCTGCGCGGCAACCACGCGCCGGTGGGGCTTAGCGTCGGTCCGGAAATCTATGCCAACAGCCTGGGCCAGCCGGATCTGGGCCGTGGTCAGGATCTGGCCGGCGATCCGCTTGAGATCGGAGCGGTGGGTGCGCGCGCGTCGCTGGCTTCGCAGATCGCCACCAAGTACGTCGTGCGCCCCGGTGGCGTGACCGGTGTGTTCAATATCGATCCGGCGGCGCTGGCGCAGCCGGTGGCGTTTTCCGGTTACGACCTGCGGTTCAGCCGCTTCGCGATCCGCGCCGTCGACAACGCGGTGGACCCGTTCAACTGGGTCGACGGCGCGTTTGATTTGCCCGGCGATGCCGAGCTGAGCGATCTGGCCTTCGAGAACCTCCAGATCGACTGCGCCGCGCGGCTGGGGCAGGGGCGGCTGGTGCGCGAGCAATGCGATGCGGCGGACAACAACGGCAACGGGCTGATCGACGAGAACTGCCCGGCGATGCTCAAGACCTGGAGCCTGCCGACCGAGGTGTCCAGCCTGCGCTTCACCGGCCCGGACGGCGAGGGTGATGCCTTCTGTGACGACACGCCGCAGCGGCTGGCGCTGGATCAGAGCGTGGCGCCGCTGGCGCTGGACCGGCCGCTGGCGATGACCATTGGCTGGTCGCCGGACGGCCATGTTGCGTTCCAGCAGACGCGCGGCCTGGGTGAATTCCGCTTTGAGGAAGCCCAGGACGATGCGGGCGCCGCACCCGGTTTCGGCGTGGCGATCGATGGCGCCGCGCTGGACTGCGTCGACGGCAACGCCCAGGACGACCTGCTGATCTGCCAGACCATCGGCAACGATCGTTACGGCTGGGTGCAGGGCGAGACTACCGTGGCGCTGCCGTTCTGGCAGGCGATCACCGCCGATTACCGTCTCGCCAACGTGATTGATCTGGCGCAGCCGGGTTCGCCGGCCGTGGCGGACAGCTCCGTGCTGTTGCCGCCCGGGCGTCTGGCACAGGTCGATACCGCACGCACCAACACCCAGGTGATGGCGGGCGTGGCGGAGCGCTCCGATGACCAGTTCCAGGTGCGTTACGAATGGGGCGGTACCGGGTTCGGTTTCCAGCTTCCGGCTTATTACAGCCCGGCGCTGGCCAACGAGACGCGAATCCCCAGCCTGATCGGCGTGCGTCGGTCGGCCGACCTGATCGTGCTGGAGGCGGGTGCCGGCATCAATTTCGTCGAGCCGATCCGCACCAAGTTCTCCTTCGGCGCCAGCGCGGATATCCAGGCGCTCACCGAATTCGAATTCCAGATCAACCTTCAGGATGGCGACAGCCTGCGCAAGGTCGACGAGTTGCTGGTCGACGCCGGGATTCTCGATTCGCCGGTGATTTCGCCGGTGCTGGACGAAGTCAGCGACAAGCTGAACCTGTTCAACCGCTTCGCCGGTCGCGGCTTGGACTATGCGATCGAGGAAGCGCTGGTGCTGGCGCTGGAACGCAGCGGTGCCGCGGCGGCGGACATCTCCCCGCTGCGGGAGGACCCGCTGGTCACCGTGTCGCGCGGTCTGAGTCAGGTCGAAACCCTGCCCGAGCAGGTGCTGGGTCAGTTGCGGACACGGATCACGAGTCCCATCGAGGATCAGCTCGCGCAGGTGGAGCAGGCGGTGCGCGCACCGTTCCTGCAACTGCGCCAGCAGATCGAATCGCAGCCCGCGGGCACGCCGGTGGGCTCCGATGTCGCCGACCGGCTGGACGACACGGCGATGCGCCTGCGCTCCGTGCAGGGTCGCATTGATGGCGTCTCCAACCTGATCGATGACGCGCTGGACGAGGCGCGCTCCATCCTGGGCGAGGCCGACGATGCCATCGCTCGGGTGCAGAGCAGCCTGGCCCAGGTCAGGCTGGGGCTGCGGCAGGCCACCACCGTGTTCGCGGAGTTCTGTGGCACGCCGGGTTCGGTGGCCGGCGAGGCCAGCGGCTATCTGAGCGAGCTGTTCGACAACATCGATTCGATCCGGACCCTGCTCAACGTGGTCCAGGGCACCGAGGTGCTGGTGCCGCTGATCGAGATCGCGGCCGATGATCCCGAGGTGGCCCAGGCGCTGCGCGACGGCCAGGCCGGTTTGCAGAACGCGGCGGAATCGCTGCTGACGCGGGTGGCCATCGCCGAGATGCGGCTGCGCACGGCGGTGTGCCCGGATGGCGCCACGCAGGACAGCCGCACCACCGAAATCCTGATGCAGGCCGAGGCGCTGCTGGACGATCTGCTGGCGCATACGGCGGATATCGATGTCGCGCTGGCGCAGATCGATCAGCAGGTGGCCGGGCTGGCGTCGCTGAAACAGCGCATCGAATCCGAGGTGACCGAACCCTTCGACATCGTCGCCTCGACGCTGGAATCGATCGCGGAGCAGATCCGTGTCTCCGCGACACCACCGGCCGGTGAGGACGTGCTCGCGCTGCTGAACACGCTGGTGGCGGATGCCGCCGCGCAGATCGGGTTCCCGACGGTGAATGTCGCGGTCGCCGACCCGAACAATGGCAGCGAGGTCGATTTGCTGCGCGTGGCGTCCGAGCGCGTGCTGGACGAGGTGGATGTTCGCCTCGATGCCGTCGAGATGGACATTCGCGACGAGCTCGACGCGCGACTGCCGACCGCGTCGTACACGCCGGATCAGTTGCGTCGCACGCTGGTGCAGTTGCTGATGGACACAGCCCCGATCCAGGCGCTGCGCGAGGAGGCGGATGCCCAGCTCAAGGAGCTGCAATACCGGGTCAACAGCCTGGTCGCGGATCTGACCGATCAGGTGAACATGACCGTGCGCGCCGCGCTGGCCCGTGTGGAAAGCGAGGTGAACGGCCTGCTCGACACCGCCACCGCGCCGCTGAAGAAGATTCCGCTGCAATCGGCGGGTCTGGACGGCTTCGCGGTGATCGCGGGTGACGAGCTGGAGCGCGTTCACGTCGGCGCCGAGTGGACCATGTCGCCCAGCTCGGAAGGCCAGGACGCCAACACCTTCGGCGCGGCGCTGGACGCGGTGAGCTGGTCCGCCAGCAACAAGACGGCGGGTTGCAGCATTCCGGACGGCCAGAGCCGCCTGGACGTGACGCTGTCCGCCTTCAACCTGCCGGCGGCGTTCGGGCCTTCCAAGATCACGATGAAGAAGGTCTACATGGGCTTCACGCTGGATCAGGCCGCCGACGGCTTCGCGCCCAAGGGCGTGTTCGGCGGCTTGCAGACCAAGGGTGACATCGGCTTCTCCGAGTTCACCGTCTACGACCCGGCCTTCGCCGCCGGCATTGGCGACCGCGAGACCTATCTGGGCGCCTCCGCTGGCGTGCTGTTCAGCACCATCAATGCCGAGGCGGCGTTCCTGGTCGGGCGCACCTGCAACCAGGACATTCTCAACGAGCTGGACCCGCGGGTGGCCGAGTTCATCCCGATTCCGGAATCCGGCTTCGCCGGTGCCTACATGCGTGGTTCCGCCAGCATCCCGGTGTACTCCAACGGTTGCCCGCTCACCGTGGGCGTGGCCGCGGACTTCGGCGCCTGGGTGCTGGCCGGCCCGCCGCTGACCCTGGGGGGACTGGTGGGTGGCGGTGCCTTTGGCAAGGTCGGCTGCGTGGGCGCGCTGCGCGGGCAGCTCCGCGCCTTCGGCACCGTGAACACCGACGGCGACATGTTGTTCGCCGGCGAGGGATTCGGGGTGGCCGGCGCCGGACTTTGCGAGCCGGCTGGCTGGACCTCGCGTGAACGCAGCCGCGAGGACTCCTTTTGCGGGACCGTCGACGCCGGATTCCTCGGCCAGTACGACGGCAGTTGGTCGCTGCTTGATCTCAGCGTCAAAGCCTTGTTCTGAGGGGACGCGACATGAGGAAAACCATGACTTTGTTTCGTGTCCTGTCGCT
>NZ_CAXFCL010000347.1:0-3060 GCF_964000955.1 uncultured Abyssibacter sp. | reverse complement strand
GTTCATCGGAAAACGGTGAATCGGACTTCCTGCGTCTTGCCATGTCTCCCTCCTCGGGATGTGATCATGGCTCAACACACAAAATTCGTTACACCCTCCGCAGCCGGACTGCACGATCCGGCTCAAGCAGGAAAGCGACGCGCCGACCTGGCTGATCGACTTCGACTACCTGCCCAATCAGAACGTGATGCTGTACACCAAGTACGCACGCGGCTATCGCCAGGGCAGCGTCAACATCTTCGGGCCGGAGGGCTTCCAGACGCACGGACCGGAAGAGGTGGATTCCTATGAACTGGGTGCCAAGACCCGCTTCGGAGGCCCGGTTCCGGGGACGTTCAACGTCGCGCTGTTCTACAACGATCTGGAGGATCAGCAAATCCAGAGCGGCTTCGTCAGCAGTGCGGGAACGGTGGCGCCGACCACCGGTATCGTCAACGCCGGTTCGTCCACCATCCAGGGTCTGGAGATCGACACCTCGCTGCTGCTCTTGCGCGATCTCACCCTGAGCCTCGCGTACACCTACCTGGATACCGAGCTCAAGGAGATCGAGCCCGTGACGGCGCCGCCCGGCGCGGTCTACGACACCATCCTGCCGACGGCCACACCCGGTAGCGATCTGGCGCAATCGCCCCGGCACAGCGCCACGACGAACCTGACCTACAGGCTGCCGGTGTCCGGACAGCTCGGGGACATGTCCGTTGCCGCCACGCATGTTTATGTGGATGAGCAGGAAACCGCGAGCACCAGCCCCTTCGGTCGCCTGGATGCGTACAACCTGCTGAACCTGAACATGAACTGGAACGCGATCGCCAGCAGCCCGTTCGACGCGGCCCTGTTCGTCACCAACGTTACGGATGAGGAGTACACGGTCTACGTGCCCGGCCTGATCAACAACGTGGGGGCGGAATTCCGCGTCGTGGGTCTGCCGCGGATGTGGGGTGCGCGCCTGCGCTACAACTTCTGAGCAGGTGCCAGACTGACGAAGGCGGGCGCGGCGAAGGCCGCGTCCGTCTTTGTTGTTTCAGCACGGCGGATGCCGGGACGCATCCGATCAGGCGTCGCTATCACGGAGGCGATGCACCGACAGTAGGGTGAACAGGGATGGATGTACTCGGCACCTGGGAGCTGACCCTCGCGACGTCCATGGGGCCGCAGCACTCCCGCATGCATGTCACCGCGCAGGACGACGGTTTTCGCGGTCGCATGGAGAACCCCGCGGGTGATGTCGACATCGTCGGCAGCGTCGACGGGGACCGTCTCAAGTGGGACGTCAAGCTCACCAGGCCCATACCGCTGACGGTTCGGTTCGACGTGAACGTCGACGGCAACGTCTTTCGCGGCCGGGCGAAGATGGGACTGTTCGGAAAGGCCGATGTCAGTGGTCGGCGTGTGTCCGAACAGGCGGAACCGCCCGAATCCGATACCACGGACAAGCCGGAGGGCATCATGGTGACATCGGAGTCGACGGACCCGATGTTTCACACGCCGTACATCATCGCCAACCAGTGGCGCCGCGATCCGGAACCGCATCGATACATCCACGGTGGCTTCGAGGGCACGGACGCGCGCTTCTCGGTCTACTTTCCACCGGCCGAGCGTTACCGCGGGCGGTTCTTTCACAACACGTATCCACTGGCCGAGTCGGCCGATGTCGGACCGTTTCCGATTGCTTTCGATGTTGCGGTTGGCGACCTGGGGTTTTGCTTCGACAGCGGTGCCTATTACCTGCAAACGAATCTGGGCGGAGACGATGGCAAACCGCCAGCCGATCCGACCATCGCCGCGTTTCGCGTCAACGCCGCAGCCGCGAAATACTCCCGCCTGCTGGCGGTCGAGCTGTACGGTGAGCATCGGCCCTACGGGTATCTGTACGGGGGCAGCGGCGGCGCCTACCAGGTCATCGGCTCGGCGGAAAACACCGAGGGCGTCTGGGACGGATTTCTGCCCTATGTCATCGGCACGCCGAATGTGATTCCCAGCGTCTTTTCGGTACGCATGCACGCGCTGCGCATTCTGAACAAGCGCGACAAGTTGCCCGAGATCGTGGACGCCGTCAGTCCGGGGGGCAGCGGTGATCCCTGTGCCACGCTGAACGAGGAGGAACGCGCGGCGCTGGCCGAGGCGACGCGTCTCGGCTTTCCGGTCCGCGGGTGGTGGGATCATGCCGACATGACCGGCGGCTATCTGGCCTTCGTTGCCGGAATCGTGCCGTTGCTCGATCCGGAGTACATCGACGACTTCTGGAACAGGCCCGGTTACCTGGGCGCGGATGCCTCAGCCGCCGTGGGCGATGAGCGCAGGCAGTTCGAGACCACGATCACATCGGTCGAACTCGGTCTGCCGACCCGAATCGAACTGGCCGAAACCCCGGATTGGGATTGCGCCTATGCGCATCTGGTCGCGCTGGACGGTGATGCATCCGGCCGCGGCGCGCCCATCGGTTTCGTTAACGGTCATCGCCTGGAGTTGTCGTATTCCTCCGACCAGACGGTCACGCAGGCGCTCAAGCCGGGTGACTCCGTGCGCCTGGACAACGAATGGGCGCTGGCCTTGCAGACCTATCATCGCCATCAGGTGCCGACGCCCGATCTGTATGGCTGGAACCAGTTCCGCGATGCCTCGGGTGATCCGATCTACCCGCAGCGTGCGCTGCTGACCGGACCGATTGCCGCCGGCAGCACGGCGGGCTCGGTGCCGGATGGCCGCATCAACGGCAAGTTGCTGATGGTGCAGAACCTGATGGATATCGATGCCTTCGGCTGGCATGCGGACTGGTATCGCAGCCAGGTGCAACGGCATCTGGGCAAGGGCTTCGAGGAGCAGTTCGCGCTGTGGTTCGTCGACCATGCCCGGCACGACAATCCGGCGACGCCCTCCGAGCAAACGCAGGTCGTCGGCTACTCGGGGGTGCTGCAGCAGGGGTTGCGTGATCTCAGTGCCTGGGTGGAAGCCGGTGTCAGGCCGGCGCAGACACGTTATCGCGTGGATGATGCCCGGATCGAACTGCCTGCCGCCGCGAGCGAACGCGGTGGTGTCCAGCCCGTGGTGTTGCTGCTGGCG
>NZ_CAXFCL010000346.1:0-3351 GCF_964000955.1 uncultured Abyssibacter sp. | reverse complement strand
CCAAATCTCAGCTCGCCATACAATTCGGCGAGCGGTTCATTTTGACCGAGTAATCCACCACCGGCTCACACACAGAATTCAGGACACTCCCCGGCTGCGTCGCGGAGGTGTTCACGCAGTTCGTCGAACCCGGTGCACCGGGCTGGTTGGTCGGAAAGTCGTTGTAGGCGATCTGGCGCGACAATCCCGTGGTTTCGTCCCAGGTGTAGCGGACGCCGGCCGTGGCCCGAAACTGCTCGCTCAGATCGTAGGTCGCCTGCGCGTAGACCGCCCGGTTCTCATACTCGACCTCGCCCAGCTGCAACTGCACGTTGCCGATCGGACCCGGATCGAACTGTCCCTGTGACGCGATGATCGCCAGCTGGCGCAGCACGTCCTGACACTGGAAGCTCGCCGAATCCCGTCCCGGCGACGTCGCGCAGTAAAGCTGATTGAGCGACTGCGATCCGGAAATCCCGTCGGGTTCGCTGCTTTCGTAGTAGAGGCCCGCCTGCCAGGTCAGGAAATCGGTCTGCCCCTGGAACTGCAGTTCCTCGACGAAGCTGGTCTGGCTGTTGCTGGGCACACCCGGGTACTGATCCGCGTTGGTGAACACGAAGGGCAGCCCACCGATGCCCGGCACCTGATCCGGAATCCGGAAGTCGGTCCCGAACACGGCCGTGCGCATGGTCTGTTCCATGTCCGCGTAGGACAGGATGTTCTTGATGGTGAGGCTGTCGGATAAATCCCAGCGCGTGGTGTTGATCGCCTGCCACTGCTCCAGCGTGGCCTCCGGGTTCGGCAACGGATTCTGCACGTCATAGAAGCTGGTGCCGTACTCGGCCTGCTGGCTCATGCAGAACGACGAGAACCCGACATTGGGATCGGGATTGCACGCGAACATGCCGGAGATCGTGCCGTTGTTCTCCGAGTTCGTATACGAGAACACCGTGTAGTTCTCCACCCGGTCGGTCAGATCCAGCACCAGGCTGCCACGACCGGCGATGTAGTCGACGTTGCTGAGATCATCCGGCCCGACTCCCGAGGTATTGCGGATATGGCCGTCTCGCTGATGGACATCGACCCCGAAACGCACGCGCGCCCGGTCGCTGATCGGCGTGTTGAACACGCCCTGCAGACGCTGCATGTCGAAGTCGCCCGCTGAAACCTCCAGATAGCCCTCGACCTCGTCGGTGGGCTTCTTCGGCACGACCAGAATCGCGCCACCAGTCGTGTTGCGGCCGAACAGCGTGCCCTGCGGCCCCTTCAGCACCTGGACGTTCTCCAGGTCGAACAGCAGACCGGGACCCGCGCCGTCACCGGAGGTGAGCGAACCGCCACCGCGAGGCGCGACGACATCGGCGAAGTAGAAGCCGACGGAGGCCGTGGTGCGAAGCTCCTGGGTAAACCCGCGGATCGAGAACGACGCCTGATCCGGGCCAAACCGGGTGTTGGTGTTGAGCGACGGCGCGTAGGTGCTGAGGTCGGCGCTGTTGGAGATGTTGTTGTTCCGCATCTTCTCCTGGTCGATCACCGTGATCGCGATCGGCACCTCCTGAAGCGTTTCCTCCTTGCGCCGTGCGGTCACGACGACTTCCTCGATCTGCCGGCCGTCGTCGGCCTCGGCGTCCGAGCCTGCGGTGTCGGCGGATTCCGTCGATTGCGCATTCACCAGGCCGCTGCCCCCCAGGGCCAGGGCCAGAAACGCTGCAACTCTCCCGATCGGGGTTGCTTGACGCATGTCGTGTCTCCTCGAAGCTTTATTCGATTTTTGTGAATATTCTGTAAAAGATGGCGGCAAGTGCTTGTTGCCGGCCACGGCGATGCCGCCGAACTCGGAGCCACTGGCCACGGTTTCTTGAAAGTTGTCGGATATGAGGCGTCCGACGCTCACCTTGAACGGATCTGGCATGTTGCCCGGTCTCCTTAGCACCAGCGCCATCCGTTGCGCGAGCTCGCCCGAACGGGGCGAGAGTCTGGCCGGCTCGTCGTCCGGCTCTATGACATCGACGTTACGAGGGGAGTACAAACCGCGTCAAACGGTTGTTTTGACCAGCGGTGCAATGACGATACGCTGGGGTGGCAGTTTCAGTCCGCTACCGGAGATGAGGGCTCAGGTTCCCTGAAAAACAGCCGGATCGAAAGAATCTCGACAGGAAACACCATGCAACAATTTCAAGTTATTGCTGGCGAAACAACCGGATTGTCCGGTTAAGCACTGGATTATCCGCCGATGTCAGCGATCACCGGATCAATGCGCGTAATAGGCCGACTTTTCAGCTCGCCTGCGCACCCAAACGGAACAGAACAAGGTCAGGAGAGAGCGGACTATCAACGTCAAAACAGATATTTGCGTCACAGGTGCGACACGAATTCGGCGAAGCCTCGGTGAAGGTCTGGCGGCCAGAAAATCAAAATTTTCTCGCGCAGCCAGACCCGGCCACTTATAGGAGATTCGCGAGGCGACTCCGAATCAGCTCGTCGGCTTCGGCCATGATCCGGTCGATCAACGCCTGGCAACTCGGGATGTCGTTGATCAGCCCGGCCACCATGCCGCAGGACCAGGGGCCGCTGTCCGCCTTGCCCTCCAGCATCACCCGGGGATACACACCGACGACCTCGGCGGCGATGTCCGCGAACTGGAGGTCGCGGCCCTTCTCCAGTTCGATCTCCAGCACGCGGTCCACGGACGGATTTCTCAGCACCCGTTCGGTATTGCGGATCGGCCGCATGATCAGCCGCGTATCACGTTCGGATGCCGCAACGATGGCCTGCTTGACCTGCTCGTGCACTGGCGCTTCCTGTGTTGCCAGGAAACGCGTCCCCATGTTCATGCCGTCGGCGCCCAGCGCCAGCGCGGCGACCAGCGAGCGACCGTCAGCCATGCCGCCGGAGGCAACGAACGGAATCTCCAGCTCGTCGGCGGCCCGTGGCAGCAGAATCATGTTGGGGATGTCATCCTCGCCGGGGTGTCCGCCGCATTCGAACCCGTCCACGGACACCGCATCGCAGCCGATGGCCTGCGCCTTGAGCGCGTGACGCACGGCCGTGCACTTGTGGATGACCTTCACACCGGCATCCTTCAGGGCCGGCAGATACTCCGCCGGGTTGTTGCCGGCGGTTTCCACGACCTTGACCCCGGCCTCGATGATCACCTGCACCAGCCCCGGGTAGTCCGGCGCATCAACAACCGGCAGGAAGGTCAGGTTCACACCGAAGGGCTTGTCGGTCATCGACTTGCAGCGATCGATTTCCGCGGCGAGCTTGTCCGGCGTCTTCTGGGTCAGGCCGGTGATGATGCCCAGGCCGCCGGCATTCGACACCGCCGCCGCCAGTTCGGCGTAGCCGACGAAGTGCATGCCGCCCTGGATG
>NZ_CAXFCL010000345.1:0-13794 GCF_964000955.1 uncultured Abyssibacter sp. | reverse complement strand
TGCACGACGCGCATGGTCTCAAGCTGCTCGCCGGTGCGATAGACGACCACCCCCTCGTAATTGCGGGTGCGGACCGCCTCGGACATCTCGGCCAGCCAGTCCTGCGCGGTGCGGTCGGCAGCCCAGAGCGGGGCGGCGGTCGCCAGGACTGCAACCGCGATGGTCAACCGTTGCAGCATGCGAGAATCAGTCGTCGGCGCTGGTGCTGGCCTCGACCGGCTCGCCGTTCACGCTGGCGACGCGGGCGTAGCCCAGGGTGCCACCGACACCGGGACCCGCGCGATAGCGGCTGTGATTGATCAGGTAGCCGTTGAGCTGCTGCGCCGCATCCGGCTCCATCTGGGACCAGCGCACGGTGGCCGCGGCCTGGGTCGGCTGCGCCACGGGCCCGCGCGGGGCGGCACCGGTGGTCTGGACCGCCGGCTGGATACCCCGTTCCTGAACGGGAATGGCGGCCGCGGTGGGCACGTCGCGCGCGACCAGCACCGGCTCATCTTCCGCGCCGGGCGCCAGCATGACCGACACGGTCGCCAGTGACGCCACCGCCACCGAGGCCGCGATGGCCCAGCCGGTCCGACGGGTCATCCGACCCTGCCGCGGCTTCGCGGTATCGATGGAAACCACGTTGGCCGGAAGCATCTCATCCTGTTCCACGGCCGCCATCACGCGACGGGTGAAGCCGGGATCCGCGAGCGCCGTGCCGGAGCGCGCCCGCATGGCGTCTCCGATCAGGTGATAGCGCGACCAGGTCTTGAGTGATTCTTCGGAGGATTCGATGACACGAACGGCCTCGACCATGTCGTCGCAGGCGCCATCGATGCAAGCGGAAAGGGTTTCGTTAGTCATATCGGCGATTGGCTCCACCCAGGGACTTAATCGAGCAGGGGTCGTACACGTTCGTCAATGGCTGCGCGCGCTCGGAAGATACGGGAACGAACCGTTCCGACAGGGCACTCCATGGCCTGTGCGATCTCTTCATAGCTCATACCCTCCAATTCGCGCAGCACGATGGCTGTCTTCAGATCCGGTGGCAAATCGTCCATTGCGGCCGCCACCGTGTCCCGAATTTCATCGGTCAGTGCCACCCCCTCCGGTGTGGACACGTCGCTTAGATGCTCGGTGTGGCCATATTGTTCCGCATCGGCGACATCAATGTCTTGCGAGGCGGGACGACGACTTCGGGCGACGAGGTGATTCTTCGCCGTGTTCACCGCAATTCGGTACAGCCACGTATAGAACGCGCTCTTGCCCTGGAAGTTCCGCAGCGCGCGATAGGCCTTGATAAAGGACTCCTGCGCCACGTCCAGTGCATCCGCATCCGAGACGTACCGCGAGACCAGCTGCACCACCTTGTGCTGGTAACGACTCACCAGCATGTCGAAAGCAGCGGAGTTCCCGGCCTGGGCGCGTGCTACGAGAATCTCGTCTGTTACGTCTTCGCCCATTCGGGTGTTCTTGACGGAGGCTGGATAAGCGAGCGGTCCAGATTCCCGTGTTGTTCACACGAGGCGCTGATCCAACGCTCCCTGACCCCGGTTCCGATATAGTTGACGGGATGCGCGATCGATAACCGCGCGAATCGCAAGAGTTTATCAGTCTGCCGAGTCACCCGTCATGCCCAGGCCCGCCCCATTCGATGTCCTGATCCTAGGCAGCGGAGCCGCCGGGTTGGTCACGGCGCTGCGCCTGGCCGATCGGGGCGTGCGATCGCTGGTCGTCTCCAAGGGGCGGATTTCCGAGGGCAGCACGCTTTACGCGCAAGGCGGCATTTCCGCGGTGCTGGACGAGGGCGACTCGATCGACGCCCATGTCACCGACACCCTGACCGCCGGCGCCGGCCTGTGCAATCGCGACGCCGTCCAGTTCACCGTCGAGCGCGGCGCCGATGCCGTGCACTGGCTGATCGACAAGGGCGTGCGTTTCACGCCGTCGGATTCCGACGACGGATTCGCCTATCACCTCGCCCGTGAAGGCGGCCACAGCCACCGGCGCATCATCCACGCCGACGATGCCACCGGACGCGCGGTGGAAACCACGCTGATGCAGCTGGCCCGGGCGCATCCGGCCATTCAACTGCTGGCCCACCACATGGCGGTGGACCTGATCCGGTCGAAGGATCGTGTCGTCGGCGCCTATTTGCTGAACATCCGCTCGGGAGTGGTGGACACCTACCCCGCCAAGGCCACCGTGCTCGCAACGGGCGGCGCGAGCATGGTCTACCTCTATTCCAGCAATCCGCATGGCGCGACCGGCGATGGCATCGCCATGGCATGGCGGGCGGGCTGCCGCGTCAGCAACATGGAGTTCATGCAGTTCCATCCGACCTGCCTGTTCCATCCGGATGCGCGCAACTTCCTGATCACCGAAGCGCTGCGCGGCGAAGGCGCCCTGCTCCGCCGCCCCGACGGCACGCGGTTCATGCCACAGTTCGACGAGCGCGCCGAACTGGCGCCGCGCGATATCGTCGCCCGCGCGATCGACCATGAAATGAAGCGCCTGGGTCTGGACCACGTGCTGCTGGACACGACGGAACTGGAACCCGATTTTCTACGCCAGCACTTCCCGACCATCCACGCCCGTTGCATGGAACTGCGCCTGGACCCCACGCAGCGCGCATTGCCGGTGGTCCCGGCCGCGCACTACACCTGCGGTGGCGTCGCCACGGACCTCAACGGCCGCACCGACCTGACCGGGCTCTATGCCGTCGGGGAGACCGCATCCACCGGCCTGCACGGCGCCAATCGCATGGCCAGCAACTCCCTGCTGGAATGCCTCGTGTTCGGAACAGCGGCCGCGGAAGACCTGGCGGCGTGCATCGGTGAGTGGCCGGAGCCAGGACGCCTTCCGGCCTGGGACGCCAGCCAGGTCCGGGATTCCGACGAGGAGGTCGTGGTCAGCCACAACTGGCAGGAACTGCGCCGCTGCATGTGGGACTACGTCGGCATCGTCCGCACACGCAAGCGGCTGGAGCGAGCCCAGCACCGCATCCAGCTGCTCACCGACGAAGTCCAGGAGTACTACGGCAACTTCTACGTCACGCCGGACCTGATCGAACTACGCCACCTGCTGACCGTTTCCGACCTCATCGTGCGCTCGGCGGCATCGCGCCACGAAAGCCGCGGCCTGCATTTCATCCGCGATTTCCCGGACACCGAGCCGACGGCCCGGGACACCGTGCTGATCCCCGACAGAGTCCGTATCCGCGACGCAGCCTGACGAAACCAGCGTCCGCTGGGCATTTCGGATGGCTCAGCCGGCCGGCAAGTTACGGTGATTCAACGAATTGCAGCGTCAGATGACGTCGCGGGACAACGCCCCGCGCTTTCTGTCCGCGTTCGGGAACATTTGATTTGCGCGACCGGCTGCTCGACAGCCGAGTGCCCACTGGTGATGCACTCGCGTAGCGGTCACCACATCTCAGCCGAAATCGAACGCGATCTCGCCTCGCCGCAGGCTGCCTCAGTCCTTCAGCGCGACCATCCGATCAACCACTGCGCGAATCTGGGTGTCTGGCGCGTCCACACGCCCGAGAAAGATCGCATTGACGTCCGGATCGTCCATCTCCGCCAGACGGATGAACGCCGCCTGGGCGTCGCGATCGAGCCCATCGTATTCGCGGGCGAGAAAGCGCTCGAACAACACGTCGTGCTCTTTCATGCCACGGCGGCAAAGCCATTTCAGCCGGCCGCGCGGCATCAGTTCATCGGACATGACGGTCGCCGGGCGATCTAGCCGACGCGCTCCAGGATCATCTTCTTGGTCTCGGCAATCGCCTTGGCCGGGTTCAGACCCTTCGGGCAGGTCTTGGCGCAGTTCATGATCGTGTGGCAGCGGTAGAGCTTGAACGGATCTTCCAGCTGATCCAGACGCTCACCGGTGGCCTCGTCACGGGAATCCGCCAGCCAGCGATAAGCCTGGAGCAGGATCGCCGGACCCAGATAGCGATCACCGTTCCACCAGTAGCTGGGGCAGGACGTGGAGCAGCACGCGCAGAGAATGCACTCGTACAGGCCATCCAGCGCCTTGCGCTCCTCCGGCGTCTGCAAACGCTCGCGCGATGGCGGCGGCGTCTGCGTTTTCATCCACGGCTCGATGGACGCGTACTGCGCGTAGAAGTGCGTCAGATCCGGCACCAGATCCTTCACCACCGGCATGTGCGGCAGCGGGTAGATGCTGATCATGCCCTTGAAATCATCGATGCTCTGCGTGCAGGCCAGGGTGTTGGTACCACGGCCGTCACCGATGTTCATCGCGCAGGAGCCGCAGATGCCTTCGCGGCAGGAGCGGCGGAAGGTCAGCGTCGGGTCGACCTTGTTCTTGATCCAGATGAGCGCGTCGAGAACCATCGGACCGCAGTCATCCAGATCCACCGTGTAGATGTCGAGCTGCGGGTTCTTGCCGGAATCGGGATCGTAGCGATAGATCTTGAACTGGCGCGTGTTGGTGGCGCCGGCCGGTGCGGGCCACTCCTTGCCCTTCACCATCCGCGAATTCTTGGGGAGCGTGAACTCGGCCATCAGTAGACCCTCTTCTTCGGCTCGATGTATTCGAGCTCGTCGGACATCGTGTAGTCGTGAACCGGCCGGTAGTCCAGGTCGATCTTGCCGTCGCGCCACCAGGCCAGCGTGTGCTTCATCCAGTTGGCGTCGTCGCGATCCGGATAGTCCTCGCGGGCGTGGGCGCCGCGGGATTCCTGGCGATTGGACGCCGAGGTCATGGTCGCCATGGCCTGACCGAGCATGTTGTCCAGCTCCATCGTCTCGACCAGGTCGGAGTTCCAGACCATGGACCGGTCGGACACCTTCACGTCAGCGAAGGATTTGGCGACTTCGGACATCTTCTCGACGCCTTCGGCCAGCGTTTCCCCGGTGCGGAACACCGCCGCGTTGTTCTGCATCGTGTGCTGCATGTTGTCGCGGATGTCCGCCGTGGCGAGCGAACCGTTGGCGTTGCGCAACGTGTCCAGGCGCGACAGGATCGGTTCCAGGTGATCGTCAGCCAGACGCTTGTGCGGCGCGCCCTTCTTGACCACCTCGGCCGCGCGAATCGCCGCGGAGCGTCCGAACACCACCAGATCGAGCAGCGAATTCGAGCCCAGGCGGTTGGCGCCATGCACCGAGACACAGGCCGCCTCGCCCACGGCCATCAGACCGGGCACCACGGAATCCGGATTGCCGTCGCGCAGGGTCACGACCTCGCCGCCGTAGTTGGTCGGGATGCCGCCCATGTTGTAGTGCACCGTCGGGATGACCGGAATCGGTTCCTTGGTCACGTCCACGCCCGCGAAGATCTTCGCCGACTCGGCAATCCCCGGCAGGCGCTCGTTGATCACTTCCGGGCCCAGATGCTCCAGGTGCAGGTGGATGTGATCGTTCTTCGGACCGACACCACGACCCTCGCGAATCTCGATGGTCATCGAGCGGCTGACAACGTCGCGCGAAGCCAGATCCTTGGCGTTCGGCGCGTAGCGTTCCATGAAGCGCTCGCCCTTGGAGTTGGTCAGGTATCCACCCTCGCCACGCACGCCCTCGGTAATCAGGCAGCCCGCACCGTAGATGCCGGTCGGATGGAACTGGACGAACTCCATGTCCTGCAGGGCCAGACCGGCGCGCAGCACCATCCCGCCGCCGTCGCCGGTGCAGGTATGCGCCGAGGTGCAGGAGAAGTAGGTTCGGCCGTAGCCGCCGGTCGCGAGGATGACCATGTGCGAACGGAATTCGTGCAGCTGCCCGGTGGACAGGTCCCAGGCCAGCACGCCGCAGCAGCTGCCTTCGTCGTCCATGATCAGGTCGATGGCGAAGTATTCGATGAAGAACTCCGCCTTCTCCTTCAGCGACTGCTGGTAGAGCGTGTGCAGCATCGCATGGCCGGTGCGGTCCGCCGCGGCGCAGGTGCGCTGCGCGGTGCCCTCGCCGAAATGCGTGGTCATGCCACCGAACGGACGCTGGTAGATCTTGCCCTCGCTGGTGCGCGAGAACGGCACGCCGTAGTGCTCCAGCTCGATGATCGACGGGATGGCCTCGCGGCACATGTACTCGATCGCGTCCTGATCGCCCAGCCAGTCGGAGCCCTTGACGGTGTCGTAAGCATGCCAGCGCCAGTCGTCCTCGCCCATGTTGCCCAGCGCGGCTGAGACGCCACCCTGCGCCGCCACCGTGTGGCTGCGGGTCGGGAACACCTTGGTCACGCAGGCGGTCTTCAGTCCGGCCTCGGCCAGGCCCAGCGTGGCGCGCAGGCCAGCGCCGCCGGCGCCGACCACGACCACGTCGTATTCGTGTTTGATGATGTCGTAGGAATCGGTCATGTCGTCGTGTCCAGTCGCCGGCTCAGCCGAGCGCGATGCGCAGCACGGCAAAAATGGCGGCCACCGCCAGCACCAGGTGCGCGAGTTTCATCAGATACATGGAGATCAGCTTGGTCGCTGATCCGTGGAAGTAGTCTTCGATGACCACCTGAACACCCAGCTGCGAGTGATAGAACAGCGCGGCGAAGTAGATCACGAGCGCGACCGCAACCCAGGGCGCGGCGACCCAGGCCACCACCGTTTCGTAGTCGCTACCCATCAGGCAGGCGACGGAGTACACGAACCAAAGCGACAGCGGCACCAGCAACACGGCGCTGATGCGCTGCATCCACCAGTGATGCAGACCGTCCTTCGCGGAACCCAGACCGCGGGCGCGGCCGATCGGAGATTTCAGACTCATGGTTTCCCCCTCAGGCCAGCGCGATGATCACGGCCAGCACGGTCAGCACGACCGCGCCGATGATCGCCGCGTACCCGGTCTTGTATGCGGTCTCGACATCCAGCCCCTTGCCCGCGTCCCAGAACAGGTGACGCACCCCGTTGCACAGGTGGTAGAAGATCGAGAAGGTCCAGCCCAGCAGCAGCAACTGCCCGATCCAGCTGCCGGCGAAGGCGTTGAAGCACTCCAGCGCCTCCGGCCCCGCCGCCAGCGACAGCACCCAGGCCGTCAGCATCAGCGTGCCGATGGCGAGCGCGATGCCGGTTCCCCTGTGAACAATGGATGTCACCGAGGTCAGCTGTGGCTTGTAAACCTGAAGATGCGGCGACAACGGCCGCTGGTATTCGCTCATCGGTCAGTTCCTTAAAAGTCTACGCAACGCCCTTTTCGCTCCCAGTCACCGTATCGGGTCGGTTCCGGACCTTTCGGTCCGCCGAACTCTTCGGGGCGGGTGTCGGTCTGAGTGTCGCGGGTCGCGGACGGCGCCTGCCCCGAATCGGACGCAGCGATTCCCGCCGGGTCCTCACCTTGGTCCGGAGCGTTGTCATGGGCAGCCATGGCGGGGGATTATACGTTTGCCCCTCCATGCCGCAATCGATGACACGCACGACATGCCTACGACTTCCGTCGAATCCGGCCCCCTGATTGCACTGCCCGACTGGACCGTCGTCCGTGTGGACGGCGCGGATGCGCAGGATTTCCTGCACCGCCAGTTCACCGCGGACATCGTCGGCCTGCGCCCGCAGGCAATCACGCTGGCCGGATATTGCGCCCCGAACGGCCGTCTGCTCGCGACCCTGTTCGTGTGCTGGCGCGACGATGCGCTGCACCTCGTCCTGCCGCGCTCCACATGTTCGGCCCTTGTACAACGGCTGCGCATGTTCGTGTTGCGCGACGATGTTCAGATCACCCCACTCGAGCTTCCCGTCGCCGCCGCAATCGGACGAACCCGGCCCGCCGCGGGCACCTGCGAGCTGCGGGAGGGCATCACCTGGCTCGGCCTGCCGGGCGACCATCCTCGCGCGATCGCGATTGGTCTGGACGTTGCGACCACGGATGCCGACGCCTGGGCTGCCGCCGAGATCGATGCCGGTCAGGCCTCGGTCACGGCGGCCACCACCGATCAGTTCCTGCCCCAGTCGCTGCGTCTGGACCAGCTTGGCGGCGTCAGCTTCCGCAAGGGTTGCTACCCGGGTCAGGAGATCGTCGCCCGACTGCACTATCGCGGGACGCTCAAGCGCGTGCTGACACGCGCAGGCATCACCGCCGGGCATTGCACCGCCGGCGATGCCGTCGAACGGGATGGCCAGTCCATCGGAACAATCGCCGTCGCCTCGGACACGGCCGCGCTCGCGGTTCTGCGGGTTGACGCGCTGGGCGGCCCGGCCAAGGCCGGCTCCGCGGAGCTGATGCTGGAGAGCGAGGCGGTGTCCGTCGCCTGAGCGACGGACACCACCCCCGAATGCCACCGGACGCCTAGACCCGGCGCTGGCGCCAGGCCAGCCCCAGCAACGCCATCAGGCTCAACCAGCCCAGCGAGCCGGAACCCCCCGATGCGGCGCCGGCCGGTGTCTCCGGCTGCGGCGCGCCGCTCACCTGTACCGCCAGCCAGGCCTGCTTGGTCGTGCCCGCGGAGTCGGTCACCGTGACCGATGGCGTGTACTCACCCGCTGCCGTGTACGCATGGGTCACCACTGCCTCGCTGCCCGGACCGGATGTCATCCCGTCACCGAAGTCGAACGCGTAGGCGACGATGCTCTCGCCGGATGCCGCGAAGGATGCGGACGCATCGAAGGTCACGGTCTCTCCGACCAGGGCCGTCGTCGGCGAGACCACCAGCTGCGCCGTGGTTTCGTCACCCTCGACCACCGTCACCGCCGCCTGCGCCGTGTCTTCGATCGACGCGTCTTCGGACGAGGTCACGGTGACGCGCGCCGTGAAGGTGCCTGCGGTCGTGTACGTGTGCGTCACCGTCGGCTGGCTGCAATCGATCGCGCTGCCATCGCCGAAATCGAAGCAGTAGGTGGAGCCCTCCGGCGCCTCGGAGGCCGAGGCATCCAGCGTCACGGTCGCTGGCACCTGGCGATGATCGTTGGCGAATGCGATCGACAGCGCCGCGTTGACCACGCCGGGCTGCGGGTTCACCGTCACGGTCGTGGTTCGCGTCACCGTCGTGCTGGCGCTGGCACTGTTGTCGTTGTCACCAGCGATCACGACCACGTGGGCGGTGTAGGTGCCTGCACGCGGGTAGTCGTGGTCAATGGAGGACGCGGACACGGTGCCGCTGTTGGTGCCATCGCCAAAGTAGAACTGATACGTCAGCGTGGCGTCACCGGCATTTTCCACCATCGCGGTCAGCGCCACCGGACCGCTGCTCACGTCGCTGTCGGCCGGGCTGGCCGTCAGCGTGACCGCCAGATCGCAGACGTCACCGATACCGTCGTTGTCGGCATCCGCCTGATCCGCGTTCGCAACCGTCGGACAGTTGTCGAGGTCATCCGCCACGCCGTCGGCATCCGAGTCACCGGGTTCCGAGGTCTCGCAGGCGTCGCCCACGCCGTCACCATCCGCATCCGCCTGATCCGGATTGGCAACCGTCGGACAGTTGTCAACGGAGTCCGCCACACCGTCGGAATCGCTATCGACCGGCTCCTGATCGTCACAGGCATCTCCCACTCCGTCCCCGTCGGCATCGGCCTGATCCGGGTTGGCGACCGTCGGGCAATTGTCCTCGGCATCG
Organism: uncultured Abyssibacter sp.; assembly: GCF_964000955.1. NCBI lineage: Bacteria > Pseudomonadati > Pseudomonadota > Gammaproteobacteria > Chromatiales > Oceanococcaceae > Abyssibacter > uncultured Abyssibacter sp. The sequence continues at coordinate 4,311 of NZ_CAXFCL010000345.1, read as the reverse complement.
GCCACACCATCGTCGTCCGAATCGGAACCGATCTGGCCGGAGCCGCCCGGGTCATTGGATGCGGGGTGAATCGGGTTGAGCGAATCGCAATAGATGAACGGATCCGTCTCCGGCGTGTTTCCGGTCAATTCGCCACCGAACACGTTGGGCAGATACGGAGCCAGCTGATCCCAGTAGGCCTTGCGGGCGAGCAGCACGTCCGTCTGGAATTCGCAGAATCCGGGCGTCTTCTCGCGATCCTCACCAACGAAACCGAGATGCGCCAGCGCGGCATCGACCACGCCCTTGTGCTCGGCGTCCGAGACGTCCCCCCAGGCCACCTGCAACCAGGGCGCCAGCGGATTGATCGGCAGCGACTCATTCAGCGCCGCGGAGAAGATGTAACCCGGGTCCAGCAACTCGGGCGACGGCACGTAGGCGGCCTGCTCCAGCGCCCGGCGCAGGAACCAGTTGGTGATCACCACACCCTGGGCATCAACCATGGCCGGCAACGCGCCCTCTTCCACCCGAATGCCTCCGGCATGCCCCAGGCGCTTGCGCGCTTCGAGCAGAATCGCCGAGGCCACGCCGGCTGCGCGCGGCGTGGAGAAGCTGGTTCCGCCGACCCCCTGCGTGATCTCCGATTCGCAGTCCATGCAGTACGGCAGGTCCTGACGGAAATCCGAGACAAAGTCCGGGAACAGGCCAGCGAGCAGCGTGTCGCTCTCGTCGTCCTCGGTCGTCTCGGTGTCTTCTTCGATCCCGGACACGCCAATCGACCACCAGGGCCCGGCACCCGCGCGCGTCGGGGACAGACCCACGTTGTTGCCCGCGGAGCTGAAATGCAGCTTGCCGAGGCCGACCACCGATTCGTAGGTGTGCTCGAAAGCCCGGGTCTCGATCGCCTGGAACGCCAGCGGCGGCAAGCCGACGCCATAGCTGGTCGTCACGATGTCCACTTCGGGATGCAGGAACGCGTAGCGATGCGAGGCCTCCGACCCCAGTGCACCGGAGGATTCGACGAACAGGATGATCGCCTCCGGATTGGCTGCCAGCACGGACGACGATGTCCCCACGCCATGCGCGCTCTTGCTGGTGTCCGGCACCAGGATCGGGACACCACTGGCAGCGTACGAAGCCGCGATGATGTTGGTGCCCAGGAAGTGATAGGGCACACCGGGCTCGACCTGATCCCAGAACGCCGCATCCGCGGCGAGATCGGACGCGAGGTCACCGGTTCGCGTCAGTTCCACGACATTGTCCGGCGACACTGCGAAGGCATCCAGCACCTCCCTGGTCACGGTCGACGGATGCGCGTAGTACGCATCGTGGTAGGGGTTGATCGCGGAATCGATGACGCCGACCACCGTTCTGGGCAGCCCGGGCACCGACGGGACGCGGTCGTAGGCCGGGCCGGTCTGCTGAGGCTCCCCGCCGTCGGGACCCTCGCCTTCACCGGGGTCCCGCTCGATCAACTCCACGGTGCCGACGTAGGTTCCGCCCTGAGGGCTCCAGGGCAGCATCTCCACCAGCAACGACCGGGTGCCGCTGCCGGCCGAAAATTCGAGCGTTTCGGGGTTGCTGACGGTCGCGGACGACGTGATCACGGTGCCGGAACTCGCGTCGCGGACCTGCAAGTCATAGTCCCCCGCATCCATGTCGATCGATACCTTGATCGACGCCAGCGGATGGGTCTCGGCGTAGTCCTCCGGCAACTCGACGGTCAGCGAATAGACGTCGCAGTCGATGGTGTTGCCGGCGCAGATGGACGAGAAGAACAGGAAGGGCACGATCAGGCCTCCCCCCGTGAACTCGAGAGTCGGCGTCTCGGGCGACAAGCTTCCCGACGCCGGCTCCGTATCGGCCGCCTGAACCCGGACCGGGTTCAAAGACAAAACAGTGACGCACACGGCCAGGGCCGCGATCTTGCTGATGAAATTCATGTTGTCCCCAGGGCAAGGGCGCGAGCGCGCCGCCAAGCAGAGTCGTCCACCCGAATGACGTCAGTGACGCCCCAAGATCGGGCCAACGTTCACGAAAAATTAACCGCGATCGCGAAAGCACATTCCGTGCCGCAAGACCGCACGCGCCCGCCCCGTGCTTCCGGCCGCTGGCCGGCCACCACTGTCCCGAAAACGAAAAAGGCCCGCCGAAGCGGGCCTTTTCATCAGCGGCGACGCCCTCAGAACAGGGCTTCGTCCAGCTCCATCAACGGTGCCGCTCCGGCCTTGACCTGATTGATCAGCATCTCGGTTTCCGGATACAGCTTGGCGAAGTAGAACCGCGCCGTGGTCAGCTTCGCCTGGTAGAACGCCTTGTCGGCGTCGTTGGCCGTGTCCAGCTTGCGCATCGCCACACTGGCGGAGAAGCACCAGGAGAACGAGAACACCAGGTGGCCGATGATGCGCAGGTACGGCACCGCCGCGGCACCGGCCTCGTCCGGGTTCTTCATCGCCTTCTGGCCGATCTCGGCCGTCAGCGTCTGCACCTGCACCGCCAGCTTGCCCAGCGGGTCGGTGAATTCCTTCATGCCCTCGTAGTCGGACTGGCGCATGATCAGTTCCTGGATCACCTTGCCGAACTTCATCAGCTTGGCGCCCATGTCACCGAGCACCTTGCGACCCAGCAGATCCAGCGCCTGAATGGTGTTCGTGCCCTCGTAGATCATGTTGATCCGCGCATCGCGCACGCATTGCTCCAGGCCCCATTCGGTAATGTAGCCATGGCCGCCCAGCACCTGCATCGCCAGCGTGGTGGACTCGTAGCCGTTGTCAGTGATGAAGCCCTTGACCACCGGCGTCAGCAACGACACCAGATCATCATTGTCCTTGCGCACCGACTCGTCCGGATGCTTGTGCGACAGGTCGATCGCCAGCCCCGCCCAGTAGGTGAATGCGCGCGCCGCCTCGACGTAGGCCTTCTGCGTCATCAGCATGCGACGCACATCGGGGTGCACGATGATCGCGTCCGCCAGCTTGCCCGGGTTTTTCGGCCCGGTCAGCGAACGGCCCTGGATGCGATCCTTCGCGTAGGCCAGCGAGTTCTGGTAGGCGAATTCGGCCAGACCCAGCGACTGCATGCCAACGCCCAGGCGCGCGCCGTTCATCATCACGAACATCGCCTTCAGGCCCTTGTTCGGCTCGCCAACCATCCAGCCCTGGGCGTCATCGAAGTTCAGCACCGCGGTCGCGTTGCCGTGAATGCCCATCTTGTGTTCCAGCGAGCCGCACTTCACGGCGTTGCGCTCGCCCGGCACGCCCTCGGCATCCGGAATGAACTTGGGCACGACGAACAGCGAGATGCCCTTGGTGCCTTCCGGCGCGTCCGGCAGGCGCGCCAGCACCAGATGCACGATGTTGTCAGACATGTCGTGCTCGCCGGCCGATATGAAGATCTTGGTGCCGGAGACCGAATACGAACCATCACCGTTCTCGACGGCCTTGGTCTTCAGAATGCCGAGATCGGTGCCGCAATGCGGCTCGGTCAGGCACATGGTGCCGGTCCATTCACCGGACACCAGCTTCGGCAGGTAGAGATCCTTGAGCGCATCGGTGCCGAAGGCCAGCAGCGCCGTGTAGGCGCCGTGCGACAGCCCCGGATACATGCCCCAGGCCTGGTTGGAGGAGTTGATCATCTCCATGAAGGCGCTGGACAGCAGGTGCGGCAGACCCTGGCCGCCGTAGTTCACGTCGGCGGCCAGTGACGGCCAGCCGGCGTCTACATACTGCTTGTAGGCGTCCTTGAAGCCGGTCGGCGTGGTCACATTGCCATCGGCATCGAGCTTGCAGCCTTCCCGGTCACCGACCGCGTTCAACGGCTGGAGAATGTCGGAGCAGAACTTGCCACCCTCTTCCAGCACGGCGTCGATCATCTCGGCGTCGATGTCCTCGTGCTCGGGCAGCTTGGCCAGCTCGTCGGCGGCATTGAGCATCTCGTGGAGCACGAACTGCATGTCGCGCAGCGGCGGAGTGTATTGAGGCATGAATCAGTCTCTCGAGTGTGTGAATTCGGTGGGGCCGGGTTCCCGCCAGAACGGGAAACGACCCGAGGCCGGGGATTGTGAACAACCCGGCGGCAAATCGACACATCCGACCAGACCCAGCGCGCCTGAATGCTGTAACGACCGGTACTTAGCTCCTCCGGAACCCTTCCGACGGCGCTGATATCGGGGGCCGGCCGCGCAGCCTGCCCCGATCGGAACCGGCGGATCAGATCATCGCGGCGAGCACCGCCGATGCCGGGGCCACCGCCGCCCGCTTCTCGACACCCTGCCTTTCGAACATCCCTCCGCGCGCCCGATCTCGGCCCGTGGTGGCCGATGAAGCAACCCCT
>NZ_CAXFCL010000344.1:0-7514 GCF_964000955.1 uncultured Abyssibacter sp. | reverse complement strand
CCAGTACTACACCGCCAAGGTCGCCGAGTGCTACGACAAGATCGAGCGCGGCGAGTCGGTGCCCGACACGCTGATGGCCGCGTTCATTCGCGCCGAGGACGAGGGTCAGCAGCTGACCAAGGAAGAGGTCGTCCTGTTCTGCATCACGTTGGTGGTCGCAGGCGCCGAGACCACCACCTACTTCCTGGGCAACCTGGTCGCCACGCTGGTCGAGCAGCCCGAGCTGTTCGACCTGCTGAAGAATGATCGCAAGCAGCTGCGTCCCTTCATGGAGGAAAGCCTGCGCCGCGACGGCCCGCCCCAGCGTTTGTTTCGCGTCGCGACCCGTGATTGCGAGCATGGCGGCGTGCAGATCAAGGAGGGGCAGTGGATCGCCTTCTTCATGGCGGCTGCCAACCGCGACCCCAGCGTGTTCCCGGATCCGGACAAGTTTGTGCTGGGCCGCCCCAACATCGGCAAGCACGTCACCTTCGGGCACGGCATCCACCACTGCCTCGGCTCGGTCGTGGCGCGGATGGAAGCCGAGAAGATGCTCGACGTCATCCTCGACAGCTGCAGCGGCATCGAGGCCGGCTCCAAGCCGATGAAGCGCCAGACCGGGGGGCTCCTGACCTACGGGCTGCAGTCGCTGCCGGTGGTGCTCAAGTCCTGAGCGCGGCCGCGCCCGACCCGCAGGAGCACAAGCCGATGATGCAGACAGACTCCTTCCGTCTGACGGTGGATGACGCCGTCGCGGAACTGGTGCTGACCCGTGGCGAGCAGCTCAACACCTTACGCGATGCGTTCTGGGGTGAGCTGTCCGATGCGCTGGAACAGCTTGATGCCACGCCCAGCGTGCGTGCGCTGGTGATCAAGGCCGAGGGGCCGCATTTCTGTGCGGGCATGGACCTGGATTTCTTCCGCGCCGTTCGCGAGAAGGAGCAGGCCGAGGCCGGTCGCTACCGTGAATGGCTGCGGCGCAAGATTCGCTATCTGCAAAAGCCGATGGACCAGCTGGAGGCGCTGCGCTTTCCGGTGATCGCCGCGACCCAGGGTGCCTGTATCGGCGCCGGGCTGGATCTGGTCTGCGCCGCCGACCTGCGACTTTGCGCGGCGGACGGTTTCTACGGCATTCATGAGATCAACGTCGGCATCACCGCCGATCTCGGCGTGCTGCAGCGCATGCCGACGCTGATCTCGCCCGCGGTGGTCGATGAGTTGGCGTTGACGGGCCGGCGTCTGCCCGCCGAGGAGGCGAAGGCAACAGGCTTCATCAGCCGGGTCGAGCCGACCATCGAGGCGCTGCACGCGGCGGCGGACGACATGGCCCGCCGGATCGCCGGACTGTCGCCGCTGGCCGTCGCCGGCACCAAGACCGCGCTGCGGCGCAATCGCCGCGCCCAGGTCAGCGATGGGCTGGATTACATGACGGTGTGGAACGCGGCGATGTTCGTCACCGACGACGTGCCGGAGGCCATCGCCGCCCAGCAGGGCAAGCGGGCCACGCGGTTCGAGGACCTGCTCGCATGAGTTCGGCCCAGCCGGTGGTGATCATCGGTGGCGGGCAGGCCGCGGCTCAGCTCGTCGGCAGCCTGCGCTCGCAGGGCTACACTGGTCGAATCACCCTGATCTGCGGCGAGAACACGCTGCCGTATCACCGGCCGCCATTGTCGAAGAAATACCTGCTGGGCCAGCTGCCGGTGGAAAAGCTGCTGATCCGCAAGCCCGAGTACTACCAGCGCCTGGATGTCCGGGTGATGCTCGGATGCCCGGTGAGCGCGATCGATCGGGCCGCGCGCAGCGTGGCGCTGGATGACGGCACGCAGGTGGATTATGGCCGCCTGGTCATCGCGACCGGAGGAAGGGCCCGCGGCCTGAGTCTGGTCCCGGAGCACATGACCGGCGTGCACCACCTCCGCTCGAAGGCCGACGCCGAGGCGCTGCGCGCCGACGTGTTTCCCGGCTGCCGGGTGGTGCTGGTCGGTGGCGGTTACGTCGGCCTGGAGGTCGCGGCGTCGCTGCGCATGCTGGGCTGCGAGGTCACGGTGCTGGAAGCACAGGACCGCGTGCTCGGCCGCTCGGCCGCGCCGCCCATCGCCGAACACCTGGTGGCCTGCCACACCCGCACCGGTGGCCGGATTCACTGCGGTCGCGGTGTTCGCGAGATCAGGGGTGGCGCCGCGTTCTCGGCGGTGGTGACCAGCGACGGCGAGGAGATCGCCGCGGACCGGCTGGTGGTCGGCATCGGCATGACGCCGAATTCGGAACTCGCCGAGGCGGCCGGACTGGCCTGCGAGAACGGCATCGTCGTTGATGAGAACTGCCGCACCAGTGATCCGGACATCCATGCCATCGGTGACGTCGCCTGCCGGTCGATCGGCGGCGACTGCCTGCGGCTGGAGTCCGTCGACAACGCCATCCAGACCGGGAACATCGTCGCCGCCGATATCGCTGGCGCCGACCGGCCCGCCGCGACCGCGCCGTGGTTCTGGTCCGACCAGTACGACACCAAGTTGCAGATGGTTGGTCTGGCGCCAGCGAACGCCCAATGGGTCGTCCGTCCGGGCGACGGTGACCGGCTGAGCTGCTTTTATCTTCGGGATGGCCGCGTGGCGGCCGCCCAGTGTCTCAACGCCGGCGGTGACTTCATGGTCGCCAAGCGCCTGGTCGCCGCCGGCCGATCAATTTGCCCTGAACAACTCACCGATTCCGCGATGGCACTGCGGGATCTGTGACGAACAAACCCGGAAACGAAAGACGATGAAGATCAACGTGACGGATCGGGCGGGAAACGCTCTGGTCCTGGATTGCGAAGAAGGCGACCGGCTGATGGACGTGCTGGCCGAGCTGGACCTCGTCGAGGCCACCTGTGGCGGGGAATGCTCCTGCGCCACCTGTCAGGTCTACGTGGACCCGGGCTGGCTGGCCAGATTGCCCGCCCGAGAGGAACTGGAGGTGGAACTGCTGGACGAGTTGCTCAACAGCAACGCGCAAAGCCGTCTCGCCTGCCAGATCAATCTTGAATCGGAGATGGATGGGCTGACGGTCACGATCGCCAGCGCCGAATAGAACAACAACCCCCGGAGGAGACCCGAGAGATGAGCACACCGGAAATTGACACGACCGTTGAGGTCTTCACCCGCTTTGGTAACAAGGATGTGCCGGCGATCGTGGAGCTGCTGGATGACGACGTGGTGATCGAGTTCTACGGTCCGGACGTGATTCCCTATGCCGGCACCTACAACGGCAAGACCGAGGCGGCGAACTTCTTCACCACGGTGTTGAGTTCGGTGGATATCCACCAGTTCGAGCCCGAGCAGTTCCTGAGCGATGGAAAGATGGTCACCGTGACCGGTCAGCTGCATCTGACCGCGCGGTCCACGGGGCGCGACATTCGGTCTGATTTCGCCCACGTCATCACCGTCGAGAACGGCAAGTGGGTTCGCTTCCGCGACTTCATGAACACCGCCGAGGCCGTGGCGGCATTCAGCGACTGAAACAGGCGGCCGCCGGCCGGTTGGCGGAACATTCCGCGAACCGCCGGTGGGCTGCCATGGGGCGGTCACGCCCTAATGGTGTCTTACGGACATAATTATCGATAGACACATTGTCGGTAAGTATGTAATCTGCCAGAGCACGGTCTGCATGACGGTTGGTAAAAAGCCGAACGACCGCGCGGCAAAAAAGAATTAGAACGCGTGTCCGCCCAACGGAACAGGGCTGAGCGCGAGTGATGCGGAGGAGACATGAGAAAGGGATTTTTCACCGCGGCATCCGTTTGCCTCGGCATGATGCTGAGTGCATCGGTGCAGGCGCAAAGCGAGTCGGATGAACTCGATGCCCTGTTCGGTCCGGCGGACAGCGAACCGGAAAGCGCGCGGGAGGCGGAGCAGCAGGACGCTGGCGCCGACTCCACGGCCGCCGAGGACGAGGCGCCTGCCGAAACCGCGGAAGCGGACACCGTTGACACCATTCCCGTCGTCGACCCCGACGCCGAAGACCCGGCTCCGGCAAAACGGCGTCCGAGCAGCCGCATCGTCGAGGAGGTCATCGTCACCGCGCAGAAACGCGAGGAGGACGTGCAGGACGTCCCGATCATGATCAACGCCTTCAGCGGCGAGAAGCTGGATGCGTTCGGCGTGGAATCCACGGCGGATCTGGCGAAGATCACGCCCGGGCTGACCTACACTTACACCTACGGCTACAGCGTCATCTACATCCGCGGTGTGGGTACCGACGCGTTTCTGCCCAACGCCGACCCCAGCGTCGCGACCTACATCGACGGCATCAACATCGGCCCCAGTCAGGGCAAGCAGGACACCCTTGGTCCGGTGGAGCGCGTCGAGGTGCTCAAGGGGCCGCAGGGCACGCTGTTCGGGCGCAACGCCACCGGTGGCGCGATCAACATCGTCACGGCCGACTCGCCCGACGAGTTCGTCGGCACGTTCAAGTCCTCGTTCGGCAACTACGATTCCCGCAAGTATCAGATCTATCTGGGCACTCCGCTGACTCAGTACGCGGGCGCCACGCTGGCACTGTTCCGGGAAAATCAGGAGTTGTTCGGCCGCAACGAGATCTTCGGCGAACCGGGTCCGATGAAGGAGGACTACGTCGAGGGCGGTCGCCTCAAGTTTCAGCTCTATCCGTCCGAGAATCTGTCGCTGACCCTGGTCGGGTCGATCAACGAGCAGTTCAACAGCAACTCGCTGTCACAGGAGAACACGCGCCCGGCACCGATCTTCGCCGGCGGCGTGCCCGCCGACGAGCCGGACCGGGTCTGGCACAACGACTACCAGGGCGGAAACCAGACGACCAACGAGTTGTTCGGCGCGACGCTGGAATGGCTGACCAGCCTCGCGGACATCAAGCTGATCTACTCGGACAACGATGCCTATGTCGACGAGGCGTCGTACGACCTGGATTCCACCGAAACCTCACAGGCGAAGTTCTACAGCAACGACCAGTTCAATCTGCAGAAGACCTATGAGCTCCAGTTCCTGTCCAATGCCACGTCGCCGTTCTCCGAGCACATGCAGTGGGTGGCGGGGCTTTACCGCCTGGAGGGCGAGGGCGGATTCGGCAGCCTGTATCTGAGCCTGAACGCCGCCGGCTTCGGCTCGAACGTGGTGGGCATTCCGCATCTGCTGGGGCGCCTGGACAACCTGCTGGGCACGAACCTGGGCGGAACCGTCAACGAGTTCATCAACGCGACGGGCGACATCGTGCTCGGGAACGGCGGGATCCTGACCACGGAGTCGAACGCCGCGTATTTCCAGACGACCATCTTCGCGGCGGACTGGCTGGATATCACGCTGGGACTGCGCTACCAGGAAGAAACCCGAGGCCTGATCAACAGCTATCTCGATGTCGTGCTGCCCACGGCAGGCGAGCCGCCGAACGAGTATTTCGACTCGCACAGCACCTCGCAGAACGTGCGCCTGTTCAATTTCGAGGTGCCCGATCTCGAGGATGAAACCTGGTCACCGAAACTGGCATTGCAGTTTCGCGTCAGCGACAACTTCCAGATCTTCGCGTCGGCGCAGCAGGCCTACAAGAGCCCGACCTACAACATCGTCAACTTCCTGACCGCGCCGGATGCGGTGGAACGCGAGACGGCGACGGCTTACGAACTGGGTTTCAAGTCGGACCTGTTCAACAACACGCTTCGCCTGAACGCCGCGGTGTTCCATACCCAGATCGACGGCCTGCTGACCGCGATCGTGTCGATCGGCTCGGGCGGCATCGTCACGTTCCGAAACGCCGGTGAGGCGGAGATCACCGGGGCCGAGTTCGATGCCGTGTGGCAGCCGATGCCCGATCTCAATCCGGGTCTGGCCATCGCCGCGGGCGCGACCTACCTGGATGCCAAGTACACGGACTATCCGAACGGGTCCGGTTACGACGACGACACCGGATTGTATTTCGGCGATGACAGTCTGCTTGGTGGCCCGGCCCGGGACTTCACCGGCAACGACATCGTCCGCACGCCGGATCTGACCAGCACGGTGTCCGTCAACCAGTTCATAGGTGGTGTCGCCGGTGGCGACTTCGAGATCGGGGTCGACTACTACTACAACAGCGGTTTCAACACGACGCCCCAGAACTCGCCGTTCTACGAGCAGCCCGCCTACGATCTGTGGAGCGGCCGCCTGTCGTACTTCTATCGCCCCTGGGGGCTGCAGCTGACGGCATTCGTCGAGAACGCCGCCGACCAGGACTACTACCAGTCCATCGTCCAGCAGGACTTCGGCCGCACCGTCACCTTCGCGCCGCCGCGTCTCTATGGCGTCCGCATGAAGTGGGACTTCGCCCGATAATTCGATGCGGTTATTCGAGATGCAGGGCACTCGAAGGGTATCGATCCGGGGGCTTGTCGCCGCGCTGGTCATCGTCGCGGGCACCGGTACGGTGTCCGCGGCGGAGCCCGCCGGTGACGCGTCGCTGGCGTCGGTGCTCGACCGGGTCCGCGGGGTCAACCATGCGTTGCCCGCCGAGCTGAGCGAGCGCGAGTCGCGGTTCGCCGAGAAACGGGACGAGGCGCTGGCGCAACTGAAGCAGGCCCGTGCCCGGATCGAGTCGGAGGAGGCGGAGGGCCGGCGCCTGGAGGGCCGGTTCGACGCCAACGCCACCGAGCTCGACGACAAGGCGTTGCTGCTCAAGGACAAGATCGGTGCGTTGAAGGAACTGTTCGGCGTGTTCCAGCAAAGCGCCTCCGATCTGATCGGTGCATTCAACGGGTCGGCGACCAGCATCCAGTATCCGGGCCGCGATGCCTGGCTGGAGGCCTTTGCCAACAGGATGAAGAGCGCCTCCGAGGTCTCGTCGGTCGACGACATCAAGGCGCTGTGGTTCGAGATGCAGCGGGAGATCACCGCGCGCGGCGACATCGTCACGCTGCGCGCACCGGTCCGCACGCCGGGCGGGGATGTGGTCGAGCGGGAGATCGTCCGCGTCGGTGGGTTCAACCTGATCACCGCCGAACCGGCCCCGGCATATCTGGCCTGGGATGCCGGCACCCAGCAGGTGCTGACGCTGGATCGCCAGCCCGCCGGGCCGTATCTCACACAGATCAATCGCTACCTCGGCGGTTCGGATGGGCTGGGGACGCTTAGCGTTGATCCGACCGGGGGCGTGCTGGTGTCGCTGCTGGCGGAGAAGCCCACGCTGTCCGAGCGGATCGACCAGGGTGCACTGGTCGGTTACATGATCCTGGGGCTGGGCGCGATCGCGCTGGTGCTGGCGGTGTTCAAGCTGCTGCACATTGGCTGGATCAGCCTTTTGATCGCCAGCCAGCGGCGGCGAATGAATACGCCGCGACGCTCCAACGCGCTGGGCCGTCTCGTACTGGTTTATCAGGACAGCCAGCGGGTCGATCCGGAGACCCTGCAACTGCGGTTGCATGATCAGCTTGCCAGGGAATCGGCCCGCATTCGTCGCTTCACGATCTTCCTGGCGATCATCGCCGCGGTGGCCCCGCTGATGGGTCTGCTGGGCACGGTGGTGGGCATGATCAACACCTTCCAGGCGATCACCCT
>NZ_CAXFCL010000343.1:0-12638 GCF_964000955.1 uncultured Abyssibacter sp. | reverse complement strand
CTTTGCCGCCGGGATTTACCTCGTTCGGTCGCAGGACACGGTGGGCGACGTGGCGTGGATGAAAGCGATGATCCCGCACCATTCCATAGCCATTATGACCTCAGAGCGCGCGCGCATCCGCGATGCGCGCGTGCGCAAGTTGGCTGACGAGATCATCGAAGCACAACGCCGAGAGATCGCTGAGATGCGACACCTGATCGCCGACATCTCGGCCGGCCATGTGGTCACTAATCCCTACGAGGATCCGCCTGCCAGGCCGGGCACCGTGGCCGACGCATTGAACAATACGCTGATCGCCGGCCTTGACCCCGCACCGATGTCGAAGTCCGAGGCCGACCGATCGCTGGAAACCATCGACGGCTGTCAATTCCACCGCAGTCGCGAAACCAATCCGATCCTCTGGGCTTCAAACGACACCAAATCCGCGTCCATGAAACTGAACGGTACCCTCATCCGATTGGATGCAGCAGGCGCGGCGCGTGCTGATCGAATCTACGCCACCGATGGTGCGAAAGTGACTGTAAAAGCGCTGCCCAACACCAGATCGGACTGGCGGCAAAACGCGGAGTTGATCTTCGCACTCGACCAAGGCTTGTCCGTCGGGTACCGGGGATTCTGGACCTGTAACGGATAAGTGATCGGATGCGCCCGCAAATGGCAAATGACCAACCCATGTCTCAACACAGCAAGCACAATAGCGCTGAACTCTACCGGATGGTCATGCCCGACCACCTCTGCCCTTACGGCTTGAAGTCCAAGGATCTTCTCGAGCGCCAGGGATTCGAGGTTGAGGATCACCACCTGAGCTCCCGTGAAGAGACGGACGCCTTCAAGGAAAAGCATGGTGTCAAATCGACGCCGCAGACCTTCATCGGCGGCAAGCGAATCGGCGGCTACGACGACCTACGGGTGTATTTTGAACTCGATCCGCCACCGGAGCAGCAGAGCGACACGACCTACCGCCCGGTGATCGCGATCTTCGCGGTGGCAGCCCTGCTCGCGCTGGGCCTGTCCTGGCACCAGTACGAAACGCTGCTGACGCTGCGAGCGCTGGAGTGGTTTGTTTCGCTGTCGATGACCATTCTGGCGATTCAGAAACTGCAGGATGTCGAGAGCTTTTCGACCATGTTTCTGAACTACGATCTGCTGGCACGGCGTTGGGTGCGCTACGGCAAGCTCTATCCCTTCGGCGAGGCGCTGGCCGGCATTCTGATGATGGCGGGGACGCTGATCTGGCTATCCGCACCGATCGCCCTGTTCATCGGCACCATCGGCGCCGTGAGCATTTTCAAGGCCGTTTATGTCGACCGTCGCGAACTCAAATGCGCCTGTGTGGGCGGCGACTCGTCGGTGCCACTCGGCTTCGTCTCGCTCACCGAAAGCCTGATGATGATGATCATGGGCCTCTGGATGCCGCTCAAATCCCTGTTGCTCTGACCGGGGACGCACAACGGCGCCCGGGCGGGCGCAATGAACCCTCCCAACTTTCAGTTACGATCGTCGGAACAACGGCTACTAACAGCAGTCACAGTCTATGCCTATGGGGGGAAGTTCGAGGGATGGGTCCACGTATCCGTCAACGGAGTCGAACACCATGGATGATCAGCACAGCTCGCCCCCCTTTCCCGATCAAAATCTCACGCCGCCCGGCGAGGAAGCGCGGATGGATCCGCCGCCGGAGTTTCAGGCGCCGGACTATCGCCCCGCCGGCAAGTTGGACAACCAGGCCGCACTGATCACCGGCGGCGACTCCGGCATCGGTCGCGCCGTCGCCACACTCTTCGCCAAGGAGGGCGCCGATATCGCCATCGTCTATCTGGGCGAGGAACAGAACGACGCCGAAACCACCGCTAAAGAGATTGAAAAAACCGGGCGCAAGGCCCTGCTGATTCCCGGCGATGTCGCCGATCCCGAGTTCTGCAAACACGCCGTGGATACCACGGTAAATGCCTTTGGCAAGCTCGATGTACTGGTCAATAACGCGGCCTACCAGCGCCACCGCGATTCACTGGACGACGTGTCCATCGAGCAGTGGGAAACCACGTTCCGCACCAACATCTTCGGCTATTTCTACATTGTGAAATACGCCGTGCCGGTCATGGAACCCGGTAGCACAATCATCAACACCGGTTCGGTGACCGGCCTGGAAGGAAAAGGTCGGCTGCTGGACTATTCGTCGACCAAGGGTGCGATTCACGCCTTCACCAAATCACTGGCGCAGTCTCTAATCGATCAACAGATCCGTGTCAACTGCGTGGCGCCCGGTCCCGTCTGGACTCCGCTGAATCCCGCCGAACGCAGCGATGACGATGTGCGTGACTTCGGCAAGGGCACGCCCATGGGGCGTCCCGGACAGCCGGAGGAAATGGCGCCGGCCTACGTCTTCTTCGCCAGCAATGCCGATTCCAGCTACATCACCGGACACGTTCTGCCATTGCTGGGCGGGGAGACGACGGCCGGATGAGCAGCGACGACATCACCCTGGAGCCGCGCGAGGATGCGTTCACAGTGCTTCGCGAAAAAACCCCGGCCGGCGGGCGCTACTACATCCCGCTGGACGGCACCCGCGAGACCGCCGAACTCACCTGGCACCACAACCCGGACGGCAGCATCACCGCCGATCACACCTTCGTACCACCCAGCCAGCGTGGCAAAGGCCTCGCCAATCGACTCGTTGCGGAATTGATGAGCGATGCGCGGGTGAACAACTGGCAGGTCATTCCCGCCTGCTCCTACGTGCTGGCGGAAACGCGCAATCATCCTGAGTGGATGGCGCTGACCGCAACCCGCGACGGTTAGGGAAGCACCGATTGATTCGAACAGGAGACCATCCCATGTCGATACAGAATCCCATTCCTCTGGAGTCCATCCAGGCCGACGAGACCAAAGCACATGAGCGTGCCCACGATGATGTGCTGACGCGCGTGCTGGAGGACCATGCCGAAATCAAGCGCCGCTTCAACGCCCTGACCACCGCCGGCTCGGCGCCGGACAAACGCGAAGCCTTGGCCGCGCTGATTCACAAGCTGGTCGTCCACGAAACCGCCGAGCGCGAGGTGATTCATCCGCTTACGCGCGAGGCGACGCAGGGCGACGCCGTGGCCGACAAACGCATCGCCGAGGAGGATCGCGCCGAGGACTTGCTGGCGCGACTGGAGCAGCTGGATGTGGAATCCCGAGGCTTCGACGACATGATCACCTCGCTGCGCCGTGATGTTCTAAGTCACGCCGAGGCCGAACAGGCGAAGGAGTTCCCGAAGATCGAGCAGGCGGTGGACGCCGAGCAGCTCACCCGCCTGGCGCCAATCTTCCGCGCCGCGGAAGCCTCGCCGAGTTATCCCGCCTCCACCGACCCCACATCCGCCGTCAGCCATGTCACGCCGCTGCCTCTGGTCGCGATCGCCGAGCAGGCTCGCGAGGCCATCCACAACGCCCGCATTCTCCAGGAGGCGTAATCATGACCAAGCTCACCAACCAGTCCGAAGGCAACCATGCCCGCGAGGCGGGCATGTTTTATCCCACCGGCCATCTGGTCATCGGATTCGATCACCAAGGAGATGCCGACACGGCCCATGACCATCTTCAGAAAGCGGGCTTTCCGGAAGACGACATCACCGTCGTCCCCGCCAAGCAGATGGAAGCCGAAGCGGCCAAGAACCTCGAGCATCCCAACCTGATGAGTTCGCTGGGCTCCAGCCTGCCCGTGCGTGAGAAGCAGCTGCAACTGGCGCAAAAAGGCTGCGAGTTCGTGATGGTGCTGGCCGATTCGGACGACAAGGAAGAACAGGCCATCCAGGCCGTCTCACACCTGCCGGTGCGCTACGCGGTCAAATACCGCAAGCTGGTGATTGAAGATTTGCGCGCGCGGATCGATTCCACGGAATCACATAGCGATCCGGCACGCGTTCCCTGATCGGGGCTTATAGCGAACTGCCCGCGCCGGCCGACGCATGGTTGGCCTCGAAGGCCTGCTGGCAACGCAGACAACGCTCGACCTCAGGCTGTGCCTGCAAGCGATCCACAAGGATTTCGGTGCCGCAGTCCACACACTCGCCGTAATCACCGGTTTTCAGCCGCTGTAAGGCGTCGATCACGCGGTTACGCTGATCCACCGCCTGCTGCTCCAGGGAGCGTTCCTTGGTTTGCAGATGGTCGGCCACCGAGGCATCGCCCGCGTCCGGCGCCTCGCCGGCGCGGGACGTCCACGGCTCCTGGCCGGTTTCTGACTCGGTGATTTGACGATCAAGCTCGGTCAAGCGGTCGTGCAAGGCGCCGGACACGGCGTGTTCCAACTCGGAATTCAATGTGGTCATCGCTGACTCCATATTGATTCCCCCCACGCTGTTTCAGACATCTGTTTTCCAATGGTGTTTCCCGCAGGGAACGCAATCCGACGACCTCCATGAAACCACCGGAACATCACCGCCGACAACTTGTCGCAACCCTGTGGCGTATAAGAGCCACATACATTTGCTCCGAGGACAGTTGAATGGAAACCAAGACAGCCATGCACGAAGGCGTTGAACTCTGCACACCAGATGTGACCGTCACCGAGCTTGCGAAACGCATGCGAAACGGTGATATCGGAGCCATTCCCATCGGCGAGAACGATCGCCTGATCGGCATGGTCACCGATCGTGACATCGTGATTCGATGCTTGGCCGATGACAGGGATGCGACGACCACTACCGCCCGCGACGTCATGACCGAAGGCATCGCCTATTGCAAAGACGACGACGACATTCTCGAAGCCATGCAACTCATGCAAGAGAAACAGTTGCGCCGATTGCCGGTCGTGAACAAGGACAAGCGTCTCGTCGGCATGCTCAGCCTCGGCGACTTTGCCGAGGCCACACAGCCTGATCTCACCGGACAGTTGTCCGCTGCCGTATCCGCTCACCACTGACCAGACAGGAGACCCCTCATGGCCCAATGCGAGACCTGTGGGAATGAATACGACCGACCGATGACGATCACTTTCGGCGGATCATCCCATGTGTTCGACTGCTTCGAATGCGCCATCCACGCGCTGGCGCCGAACTGCAAGCACTGTGGTTGCCGCATCATCGGCCATGGCGTTCAACAGGGCGATAACATGTTCTGTTGTGCGCCCTGTGCCGGACATGAAGGTGTCGCTGGCGTTGCAGACCGCGTGTAAACAGACGTCCAGGGCGGCGCTGGCTCGCCGCCCTGGCTACCGCGTCAGATAATCCACCGGCAGCATCACCGCCAGCAGGAACACCCACAACAACGCCCCCAGCGCGAACACGCGAATCACCGGTGCGGCGTGCAGCAGGTCCATGAACACCGCGACCAGCAGCGCGGCCATGAGCAGCGCCAGGGCGAGATTGAGCACCAGACTCCAGGTACCCAGTTCCAGCAGTGCCACGCCGACGCCCAGGCCTAGGACGACCAGCAGCGCGAGCCAGATCAACAGCAGGGCGCGTATCGGCCGGTTCATGAGCGCAGCAGATAGAGACTGGTGAATACGAACACCCAGACCACATCGACAAAGGCCCAGTACATGCCGGTGATCCGCATCTGCCGGATGTAGCGATCCGCCCGCGGTCCCGGCTGCGGTCGTCCAAGCACCCACAGCACTGCCAGCGCACCCAGGCCAACCAGCATGTGCAAGGCGTGCAACCCGGTCATGGCGAAATAGAAGTCGAAGAACAGCTCCGCCTGGGCGGGGTGACTGCCGTCGTAGTCGAAGGGCAGCCCCAGTAGCGGCATCAGGCCCTCGGCGAACTCGTGATGCCACTCGTAGCCCTTGATCACTAGGAAGACCGCGCCCAGCGCCACAGTGGCGACAATCCAGCGGCGAGCTACCACGATCAGGCCTGCCTGGACGCTGCGCTCGGCCAGCGCCATGGTGAGACCACTGGTCAGCAGAATCGCGGTATTGATGCTGGCCAGCGGCAGGTCCAGATGTCTCGCGGCCTCGGCGAAGGCCTCGCCGTGCAGGCCACGATAGATGCCGAAAGCGCCGAACAGCCCGGCGAACAGCATCAGTTCCGTCGCCAGGAACAACCACATGCCCATCAGCCCCGCCTCGCGCTGCTGCTCGGCGTCCTCGAAATGGCTGGCTATGGTCACGGTGTCAGACATAGTCGTAGGGCCTGCCCGTCACCGTCGGCGTATCGACAAAGTTGTGCTTGGGCGGCGGCGAGGTGGTCCGCCATTCCAGCCCGGTGGCATCCCAGGGGTTGTCACCGGCCGGCTTGCCGCGCCACAGCGACCAGCCGAAATAGACCATTGGCAGCAAATAGCCCACCGCCAATACACCGGCGCCCAGTGTGGACATCACATGCAGGAGCTGAAATTCCTCTGGATAGGCGTGGTAACGCCGCGGCATGCCGAGAAAACCAAGCAGGAACTGTGGGAAGAAGGTCAGGTTGAAGCCGATGAACAGGGCCAGCGCGGCCACGATGGACCAGGGCCCGGAATACAGTTTCCCGGTGATCTTGGGCCACCAGAAATGCAGCCCGCCCAGGTAGGCCGTGACCATGCCGCCGACCATGATGTAGTGGAAATGCGCGGTCACGAAGTAGGTGTCGTGCAGGTGGATGTCCACCGCCAGCGAGGCGAGGATCACGCCGGTCAGCCCGCCGATGGTGAACAGACCGAGGAACGACAGCGCGTAGATCATCGGCGCGGTGAAACGGATGCGGCCGCCGTAGAGCGTTGCCGTCCAGTTCAGCGTCTTGATTGCCGACGGCACGGCGACCAGGAAAGTGAAGAACGAAAACAGGATGCCGGCGTAAAGGCTCTGCCCTGCCACGAACATGTGGTGACCCCAGACGATGAAGCCAAACAGCGCGATCGCCATGATCGAGATCACCATCCCCGTGTAACCGAAGATCGGCCGCCGCGCGAAGCAGGTGATGATCTCGCTGACCACGCCCATGCCCGGCAGGATCATGATGTACACCGCCGGGTGCGAGTAGAACCAGAACAGATGCTGGAACAGCAGCGGATCGCCGCCCAGTTCCGGATCGAAGATGCCGATGCCCAGCGCCCGCTCCAGCACGATCAGCAGCAGCGCCATGCTCAGCACCGGCGTGGCCAGCACCATGATCAGGCTGGTCGCGTAGTTAGCCCAGCAGAACAGCGGCAGGCGCATCCAGGTGAGCCCAGGCGCCCGCATCTTGTGGGTGGTGACGATGAAGTTCAGCCCGGTCAGGATCGACGAGAACCCGACGACAAACACGCCGGAGGCCGCCAGCACCACGGCCGAGTTCGAGAACAGCGTCGAATACGGCGTGTAGAACGTCCAGCCGGTGTCAACGCCGCCGGCAATCACCGCGGTCATCGTGAACAGCCCGCCCAGTGTAAAGATGTACCAGGACAGCAGGTTCAGCTTCGGAAAGGCCAGATCGCGGGCGCCGAGCATCAGCGGCAGCAGAAAATTGCCCATGGTCGCCGGAATCGACGGCACCAGAAAGAACCAGACCATGACGATGCCGTGCGCCGAAAACAGCTTGTTGTAGGTGTCGGAGTCGACCATGTCGCCGGCCGGTGTCAGCAACTCCAGGCGCACCAGCAGCGCGGCGAGACCGCCGATGAAGAAGAACGCGGTAATGGTCGCGAAATACATCCAGGCGATGCGCTTGTGGTCGGTGGTCAGCAGCCACGAGCGCAGCGTCCAGCCATCATTGAGGTAATGCGTCTCGGGCTCGCTCATCCACCGCTCTCCGTGATCCAGTCGCCGGGAGACAGCGACTGCAAATACGTGACGATCTGCAGAATCTCGTCCTCGCCGATCTGCCCCTGATAGCTGGGCATCACCGGCTCGTAACCGGCGACGACATGCTTCTGCGGCAGCAGGATGGAATCACGCAGATAGGCGCCGTCGGCGATCACCGTGCCACCGCTGGCCAGCACGACCGGACGGCCGGCGATGCCGTCCAGCCGCGGTGCACGCACCGTACCGTCGCCGCGGTGACAGCCGCTGCACCCGTACGCCGTGAACAGCCGCTCGCCGGCGCGGGCCGGGCTTTCGCCTTCGCCGTTCTCCTGCGCCCAGTCGGCGTAATCCTGCGGCGTCATCACCACGACCTTGCCGCGCATCCGTGAATGATCGGTGCCGCAGTATTCGGCGCAGAACAGGTGATATTCGCCGGGCTCGGTCGCCTCGAACCAGGCCGTGGTGTAAAGCCGTGGCACCGCATCGCGCTTGAGCCGGAACGCGGGGATATAGAGGCTGTGAATCACATCCTGCGACGTGATCCGCAGGCGGACGCGCTGCCCGGTGGGCACATGCAGCGTGTTGATCTCGCGCGCGCCATTCGGATGTTGCAGCTTCCACATCCACTGCTTGGCAATCACATTGATAGTCAGCAGGTCGCCGCCGGGATCGCGATAAAGATAGAGATAGAGACTTCCGGCCCAGGCGAACAGCGCGATGAAAGCAATGGTAAGCCCGGCCGCGCCGCCCAGTTCGATCCGATGCCCAAGTTTGTCGGGAATGCCGCCCGGGCGCGGGCGATCCGAACCGGCGCGATAGCGCACGCTGAACCAGATCACCAAGCCGACGAGTGTCAGCACCAGCGCGGCGCAGACGGCCACCAGCACCCAGAACAGCGCATCGACCTGCGCGGCCGACGTCGACGCCTGCGCCGGGTGCAGCGCCAGCCCTTTCTCCACCGTGTCCAGATACTGATCAGCCATGCGCCATCCCCCGGCGCGAACGGCGATGCAGCCTCCACACCAGCACCATCAGCAGCAACGCCACGACGGCGGCCGCCACGCGCAGTAGCTGCCAGATCGCCAGCGAGTACTGGCCGGTCGCCGCGTTGTAGCGGAAGCAGCGCAGCACGACCTGCTGCGCCACCGAGCCCAGACGGCCATCGCCGGCATCGATCAAGGCACGTTCCAGATCATCTGGAGCCGGATTCAGGCCGAACAGATAACGGCTGATGCGGCCATCCGGCGCGATCACGACCAGCCCGGACGGATGCGCGTAGCGGTCCTGTTCGGCGTCGTAGGCGTAGTGAAACCCGACCGCCTGGGCCAGACGGTCGATCTGCGGCTTCGATCCGCTCAGCAGATACCAGTGGCTCGTGTCCGTACCCAGCCGCGACTGCATGGCCAGGGCCGCGTCCGGCCCCTCGTCGGGCGCGATGCCGACGGCCGCAACAGCGTAGTCCTCACCGGCCCTGAACGGGACCGAGGCGGCCGCCACGGCCAGTCCGTCCAGCACCAGCGGACAAAGATTCGGGCAGTTGAACCAACTCATCACCAGCACCAGCGGCCGGCCGTCATGCAGGGCGTCAAGCGCCACGACGTGGCCACGCACATCGGTGAAGCGCAGCCCGGTCGGCACGGACTCGCCGATGCGCTGCTCGAAGCGCGCGCCGTCCAGCGCGGCGTTCTGCTCGGCGACATTGCCAGCAGCCGATGCCGTCATGAATACCGCCAGCAATGGCGCCATCGCCAGCCATCGCATCACGGCGCGCCCTCCTCCGGCCCGTCCCGCCAGCCGGCTCGGGCCGTCTGCGTCATCGCCGCCTCGATCGGAATCCGGACCAAGCCGGCGTCGCGATCCACCCAGCCGATGCTGCCCAGTTGCCGGTCCCAGCGCTGCGTCAGCGCCTGCATGTCCGCCCGCGGATCAGCCTGAACCGGTGGCCCCGAGGTCGTGGGGCTGGCCTGTCCGAACGGCGATGCGGGGGCCTTGTCCACCGCCCAAAGCGTCAGCATCACGCCGGTCACGACCAGAATGCCCAGCAGCAGGAACACGACCATCGCCGCCCCGATCCGGACCGGCAACCGCGGATCAACGTCGCGTTGTTCGTAACCCATATGCGCGCTCATGAGCCGGCCCCACTCAGCCGATGCCGGACCAGCGCCAGTTGCCCCCCTCCGAGGGCGAGCAGGCTGCCCGGCAGCAGCCACAGCAGGTGCAGCGACAGATCATCGAAGGCCGGCAGAATCCACCAAGCCACCTGCAACGCGCTGCCGGCCAGCACCAGGGTCGCGGTCAGCCGCAGCACCGCGCGACTGCGCCGGCCCCGGTCGGTGAACAGCAGCCAGAACGGCAGCCCCAGCAGCAGCGCGAAGACCAGCCAGCTCACCGGCCGCCACAGCGGCGTGCCGCGATGCAGATACCAGCCGATCTCGTGCGGCAGGTTGCCGGACCAGACAATGATGTACTGCGCAAAGGCCAGAAACGCCCAGCCCAGCAGAACGGCCATCCACAATCCGGCCAGATCGGCGCGCGGCGCCTCCGAGGCCTCGCCGGCCAGCCACATCACGACGGCCATGGCGGCCGCCGCTGCGGTCACGACCAGCCACAGACCGAACACGTCGGTGTAGAAGGTCGGCTCCAGCGACAGGAACCAGTCGAAGCCGAAGAAGGTCACCGAGTACAGCAAGCCAATCAGCGTCAGCACGCAGGCGGTGCGACTCACGGACTGGTCTCCCCGCCCCCATACCGCAAGCCGCCAGGCCATGACGGCCCACATCACCGCGTAGAGCAGCCAGCGCAGCAGAAAGAACGGCTGGTTCAGATAAAGCCGCTTGGCCTGCACGATATCGGGCAGCGATTCGGCGGGCGCATACCAGACGAACAGGTCATCGACCGCGAGCAGCAGCGGCAGCATCGCCACCAGCACCAGCGGCAGGCTCGCCGCCAGGGCGCGCCAGACCGCCCGCGTCGCATCCCCCCAGCTGCCGCCGGTCAGACCATGCGTGGCCAGCGCGGCCAGCGCGCCGATCGGCAGCAAAGCGACACAGAGCACGGCGACCAGCCAGGCCTGGGCCAGCGCCCGGCCGTCGACAAGCCAGCCGCCGATGCAGGCGATCAAGCCCACTGCCGTGGGTACGAGCAGCCCCCGGATCACCGCGTCGCCTCCAGCGCCTCGCGCTGCTGCGGCGACAACGCGGCGACCGGCACGCGCTGCGAGCGTTGCAGGGCCTGGATGTAGGCGGCGATGGCCCAGCGCGAGTCCGGCGGCACGCGATCCGCGTAGGAGACCATGACGCCATGACCCCGGGTGATCACGTCGACCACATGCTCGGCGCCGACATCGCGCAGCGCCTCGCCATGCAGATCGGGCGGCGCGGGAAAGCCGCGTTGCACGACCA
Source organism: uncultured Abyssibacter sp. (assembly GCF_964000955.1). Classification (NCBI taxonomy): domain Bacteria; kingdom Pseudomonadati; phylum Pseudomonadota; class Gammaproteobacteria; order Chromatiales; family Oceanococcaceae; genus Abyssibacter; species uncultured Abyssibacter sp. Next base: position 1,550 of record NZ_CAXFCL010000343.1, on the reverse strand, counting down.
TGCCGTCGCCCTGCCCCGTGCGGCCGTGGCAGGGTGAGCAGAACGCGTGGAAATCGCGCCGGCCGTGTTGCAGCAGGGCCATGGACATCGCCGGGCGTGGCGGCAGCGGCGCTGCATCGCGGGCCACCGTGCCGACGGGCGGATGGCGGGCCGATTGCTGCTGCGGCCAGCCGTCCGCGGCCTCGTAGGTCTCGTATTTTGGCTGGTCTTCCATGTCCGGCTGCGCACAGGCGGCCAGCGTCAGCACCAGACAGCACGACAACCATTTCATGCCGGCACCTCCGAGACCTCGGAGGCACCGACACGCAGCAGGGCGTCATGTGCGTTCCGCGCATCGAACTTCGGATCAGCGGCCTCGATCAGCAGGAACAACCCGTCGCCGGAGGCATCGACGAATCCGGCGGCATTGAATGCCGGGTGGTAGGGCTGCGGCAGCCGGTTACCAAGGATCATGCAGCCCAGCGCTGCCGCCACGGTGCCGAGCAGGCCCATGGCGAAGGTGACCAGCACGAACGGGGCCCAGTATCCGAAAGGCTTGCCGCCGACCACGAACGGATAGTCGACCACGGCCGAATACCACTGCATGCCAAAGGCGGCCGCGGCCGCCAGCAGCGCGAGCACCAGCGTCACCGGGCCCGACCAGCGCATGCGGTACCCCAGCACCTCGTCCATCCCCTCCACCGGGTACGGCGAATACGCCTGCACCCGCGTCCAGCCTTCATCGCGCAATTGTCTGGCCGCGAATTTGAGGGTCGCGGGGTCGGGCATGCGCGCCAGCAATCCGTAAGGCTCAGCCATGCTCGCCCCGCTCGGCGATTTCCACGCGCATGTCGTGCATCGAGATCATCGGCATCAGCCGCACGAACAGCAGCAGCAACAGACCGAACAGGCCCAGCGAGCCGGCGTACAGCGCCCAGTCCCAGCCGGTGGGCCAGACCGTGTCCCAGTTCGACGGCATGTAGTCGGCGTGGGTGGACGTGAACACGATCTGGAAGCGTTCCAGCCACATGCCCAGATTCGTCGTCAGCCCCAGCGCCAGCATGGCCAGCGGCGAGCGTCGTATGCGGCGGAACCACAGGAGCTGCGTCAGGCCGACGTTGCAGAGGATCATCCCCCACCAGGCCAGCGCGTAAGGCCCCGTCCAGCGATCCAGATAGACGTAGCGGTACTCGACCTCGCCCGAATACCAGGCCGCGAACATTTCCTGGGTGTAGGCGTAGTCCACGATGACGACGAAGATCAGCATCATGCAGCCGAGGCAGTCCAGATGCCGGCGCGTGACCAGATCCTCCAGCCCGAACATCCAGCGCAGCACCACGGCCAGGATCGCCACCGTGGCGAAGCCGGACAGCAGCGCGCCGGCCACGAAATACGGCGGAAAGATGGTGAAGTGAAAGCCGGGGACGATGGATACGGCCAGGTCCAGCGAGATGATGCCGGTGACGGCGACGACGATCGGCGCCGCGACCACGGCCATGACCTTGGTCGCCCGCTCGTAGCGCGCCCAGTGCAGCGCGTCCCCGCGCCAGCCCAGCGCCAGCAGGCCGTAG